>RCNQ01000014.1 GCA_003731675.1 Bacteroidetes/Chlorobi group bacterium ChocPot_Mid | reverse complement strand
AGAAAAAATAGAATAAGTGAACAGAAGTCAAAAAATATGGCATTTGATATTATTAGTTGCTATTAATTTAATTTGCATAAATTCAATCATTTATTCATATAATCAGGATAGGGGAGTAATAGCTCACTGGAATCAAAGTATTGCTGACTTAACAATAAACAGACAAGATACTGCTAATACAAAACCACTTTACGAAGATGAGGGATTGCAATCTGAATACCCGATGGGATATTTCCCGACACAATTGCAAGATAGCATATACTTTCAGGCAAAAAGACTGAAAATACCTGTTTCAGTCAGATTACACAATGACTTGAAGAGATTTTCGGATAATTATAACGTTATACAAAACTTCGGCAAGGGTAACAGCTGGCAGATAGTACTTGATAATCTCGCATTAAGACCAGACATTCTTGCACCAAGTCCGGTAGAGATAGTAAACCGGCAAGTAATGATAGATAATGCTTTCTATGTACCTTTTTTACCAAACAGAATAAATAGCGGATTCAGTATTTCACCACAACAAATAGGAATATTTCTGGGGATTCTTGAAGATGTATCACCAGAGATAAAATTTGATTTGGATTATACCGAAGAAGTAGAAATTGTTATTTATTCTTTACAGGCAACAGTTGTAGCTAATATATTCAAAGGAATACGTAATCCCGGGACACATAAATTTATCTGGAATTTAAGAGATGACAGGGGCAGACCTATGCCTTCAGGTGATTATATTGCTGAAGTGAGAATAGGTAAAAGTAAGTTCTACAGAAAAAGAATCAATATTCCTTGAAACAAATAAAAAAATCTGCATTCAAACATAAAATTCTTATTGCTACTTAAATAAATAATTGTTAAATTGAATTTTTGAAGTTGACTTTTGTCATTCATACGGATAAATTTGAGTGTAAAAGTTATTCATTAATTAATAATTAGAAAAGTAATGAAAAGAGCAACATTAATTCAGCATATTAACTACAAGTTTGACAATCTGATGTCCAAAGGGACAATTGCACCAATAGTGCTTCTTTTTGTTAGTGCATTTATTGGAATGGTTGTTTTAGCTGTAATTATTTATTTTACCGGGTCAATACCACCAGAGCCGGTTTTAGGAATTGCTAATCCAAAAGAATATAATTTTTTGGATGTGTTTTGGGTAACAATTTTGAGGACTCTTGATGGAGGTGTAATCTCGGAAGACCCTATTCATTTCTGGTTTCTGTTTTTTATGTTTATCTCAACAGTAGCCGGCATTTTGATAGTCAGTACTTTAATAGGTATTGTTAGCAGTGGAGTAACCAGGAAAATAAATGATTTACGTAAAGGACGCTCTTTCGTAGTTGAAACAAATCATACAGTTATTCTTGGATGGTCATTTCAAGTCTTTCAGATTATTTCTGAATTAGTGATAGCAAACGAAAATCAAAAGGACCCTTGTATTGCTATTTTAGCGGATATTGATAAAATAAAGATGGAAGATGAAATTCGTGCTAAAGTCGCCGACACACAAAATACACGAGTTATATGCAGGACGGGTAATCCTATTGATTTGCTGGACCTGGAGATTATTAACTTGCACGAAGCAAAATCAATCATTATTCTTGCACCTGAACACGGAGACCCTGATTCGATTGTAATCAAGACAATTTTAGCTATAACAAATAATCCAAACCGAAGACCTCATCCACATAAATATCATATCACTGCAGAAATCAGAGACCCCAAAAATGTACCAATAGCCCAGATTGCAGGTAAAGACGAGGTACAGTTGGTTATTTTCGATTATTTGATATCCAGAATAACTGCACAAACCTGCAGGCAGCCTGGACTTTCTGTTGTATTTACTGAACTTTTGGATTTCAGCGGTGACGAAATTTATTTCCAGGAGGAACCCAAATTGATAGGAAGGACATTTGTTGAAGCTATGTTTTCTTATGAAACATCAGCTATCATCGGCATACGTCGTAAAGACGGTACGATAATGATTAAACCTCCTTTAAATACTAAAATTGAGCATGGTGACAGAGTAATTGCTATTTCTGAAGATGATGACACTGTTGTTGTTTCTGGAATGAAAGAATATGGTATTGACCCTGGAGCTATTCGGGTTGCACCAAAATATGTGCCACCAAAATCGGAAAGTACTTTGATTTTGGGATGGAACAGGAGAGCACCATTGATAATAAATGAGCTTGATAATTATGTGTGGCCCGGTTCGAAAATCACAGTAGTGTCAGAAAATCCTGTGGCTGAAACTGAATTATCGCTTAACTGCTCAGATTTGGCGCATCAAACAGTTTCTTATTGGTTCGGAGATACAACGAACAGAGCTATTCTCGATGAATTGAACATTTATCAATACGACCATATTATTGTTTTAAGTCAGACTGATTTGTCCGATGTCCAATCAACAGATGCAAGGACTTTGAGCACACTGCTTCACTTGAGAGATATTGCGGACAAAAAAGGTCATTCATTCTCAATCGTCAGTGAGATGCTTGATGACAGAAACAGAAAATTAGCCGAAATAACTCATACAGATGATTTTATAGTCAGTGTTAAATTAGATAGTTTGATGTTGGCACAGATTTCAGAGAATAAGGAATTAAAAACTGTTTTTGAAGACCTTTTCACAGCTGGTGGTCCTGCTATCTATATTAAACCAGCAGAAAATTATGTGGAATTAGGACGTCCTGTAAATTTCTATACAATTCTTGAGTCAGCAAGGCAAAGGAATCAAATTGCTATCGGTTATAAATTGCAGGAAAACAAAGCTCCAACCAGTGAGGAATATGTGCTTGCTTATGGTGTTATCGTTAATCCGAAGAAATCTAACCAAATATTTTTCTCGGAAGGAGATAAAATCATAGTAATCTCAGAAGAAGAACAAGTAGGATAGAAATATATAATCAATGAAAAATAAAAAAAGCCGCTTGATTGCGGCTTTTTAATTTTTTATTCTTGTGGTACATCACCTGGTTTTGGAGTAACAGGTGGTGGAGCCAAGTTTCCTGGTGCTTGTTGTGCAGGGACGCTTGCTCCTTCAGTAACTGGTTTTAATTGCTCTTTGACAGTATCCTGACTGACAAAAAACTTGTTAGTCAGAAGAATAAGGATTAAAATAATGGCGGCAATCCATTTGGTTACTTTTGCTAACAAGTCGTTAGCTCTTTGCATACCAAATACTGCTCCGAACTGGGAGCTTAATCCGCCGAAAGTGGCTGTCAAATCACCTTTACCTGGTTGTAAAAGCACTACTGCAATCATTAAAATTGCACCGAATAATATCAAAATTATTAATACAGTATACATTATATAACCTATTTATTTTTCTTTCAATTTTCAGAACTACAAATTTAATGAAAAATTTTGCTTTTATCAAACATTTTTTTTATTTAAGTTGTAATTGATGTTTGTGAATGTTTTAATTGTTTGTGAGATGAGAATGAAACTTAGTGATGTAATTGGGGGGATTGAATGTAAAGTGGTGAGTGGCGGAATGAATAAGCAGATTGAAGGAATTGCTTATGATTCGAGGAAGTGCAATAGAGGAAGTGTTTTTGTTGCTATAAAAGGGAGTAAAACTGACGGACATAGTTATATTAAAAAATTAATAGATAATGGCATTTCATCATTTATTTGTGAAGATGTTCCCGAATTTATTCCAAATTTGCCTGAACTTACTGTTATTCAGGTAGATAACTCACGTAAAGCTTTGGCTGTAATGTCAAAAAACTGGTATAATAATCCACTTAATAATATTAAAGTTATAGGAGTTACGGGGACAAACGGGAAAACAACAATAACTTATCTTCTTAAAGCAATTTTTGAAAAGCAAAATTTCAAAACTGGTGTCGTTGGGACAACAGGTATCTTCTGTGGAGATGAATTTGAAGAAGCTACTCATACTACTCCTGAATCTTTAGAACTTTTCGGTCATTTCGATAAAATGAGAAATTACGGTGTTGAATTTGTTTTTATGGAGGTTTCTTCTCATGCCTTACAACAAAACAGAGTAGCTTCAATTGATTTTGACTGTGCAGTTTTTACAAACCTGACGCATGAGCATCTTGATTATCACAGGACAATGGATGAATATGCCAGAGCAAAGAAAATGCTCTTCAACATGTTGAGTGAAAATGGGAAAGCAATAGTAAATGGTGATGATGATTATGCTGATTTTATGCTTGATGGCATTCAGCCAAAACAGAAAATCAAGTTTGGAAGAAAAAGTTTTAACAATGTAAGAATTATTAATGAATCCTTGAATTATAATACGACTAAATTTAGTATTGATTTTGATGGTCGAACTGAATATTATTCTACGCCAATGCTCGGGAGGTTTAATATAGATAATTGTGTATCGGCAATTGTATGTGCAAAGCTTTATGGGATAAGTAATGATATTATTCAATCAGCTATTAGTGAAGCTACTGGGGCACCGGGAAGAATGCAAAGAATCAAGTTGAAAAATGGTGCAATAGGTATTGTGGATTATTCTCACACACCTGATTCATTGGAAAAAGCTTTGCTTACATGCAGGGAAATGATTGACATTGCTAAGAATGATTCGAAATTAATTTGTGTTTTTGGTTGTGGCGGTGACAGGGATAAAACGAAAAGACCTTTAATGGGTAAGATATCTTCAACTATAGCTGATTTGACTATTGTAACTGATGACAATCCGAGAAATGAAAATTCGAGGGATATTATTGATGATATTTTAAAAGGGATTGATGAAGAAAGATTGAGTTATGTAGAAGTCATAGCTAACAGAAAAGAAGCGATAAAGTATGCTGTCGAAAAATCCAAAGAAAGCGATTTAATTTTAGTTGCAGGAAAAGGTCATGAAAATTATCAAATTTATGGAAATGAGAAAAGTCATTTTGATGATGCTGAAGAATTGAAGGAATTCTCTTGATTTGAAGGGCTTTTAAGTCTTGCAATGACAAATTTTAACTCTGCTAAATCATGTGATAAGTCAATTAAATTTGCAGTAGCTCCTGCTGAGTTGTTCAGGTATATTTTATTAAATCTTTCGGTTACTTCAGGATGCTCTGTGCCGACTAATGTAGTCAATTGATTTTTTAACTGACCTATGAGGTTTTGGTATTCTGATTGAAGTTTTAGAATGCTATCGGTGTCATTAATATGACGTTTTAATGCTTTGTGAATATTCCAAAGAGATGAGCCATCAAAAAGTAACTGCTGCAAAGCATTTATTTCATTGTAAGAAGCTGATAACTCGAGGATTGTACCAATATCATTTCGCTTCCTTAGACTATTCGAAGTTGAATAGTCAAGGAAGTCCAAAATGTTATTGGTGTCCTGAGATAAAAGCATTGAAATTTATTGATTTATGTTGTTCTGATTTGTGTTTATCCATTCATTTACATATCCATCGCTAAGTTCTGAAGGGAATTTTGGCACTTTGCTTAGCGATAGCAAAGACAGCAAGACAAAAACGATAAACATCGCTATTTTAAGTTTCTTTTTCATAATAATTTTCCTCTTATTTATTAACATATTCTATTTTTCTAATAATTACACAAAATTTTATTTTTTGTTCCATCCGAAAAATTAATTATTAAAATTAATTAACTTTTCTGGTATTAATTTTTATACCTAATTGACGAAGAATTTTTATTAAATTTTAAATTTTTTTTTAAAAAGTGAATATTTAGATTTAAATTAGCAAAGATGAATTTGCATCCTTTTGTTTTTCATAAAATTCATAGGTATATTAACGGAAATAAAACATTACTAATTTTATAAATTATCCGAAAGGACTGGATATGGGACACTCAAAAGAAAACAACAATCACAGTGAAGAGCCGAAGAAAGAAAAAAAGAAAAAGGACAAGGACAAACCTCTTAAAAAGCTTAACAAGAAAGGCAGAATGACCAAAGAGTTTTATGAAGCAGAGATTCAAAGACTTCAGAATGAATTGGTTAAGTTGCAGTATTGGGTTAAAGACCAAGGGTTGCGTGTAGTAATTTTGTTCGAAGGTCGTGATGCTGCCGGCAAAGGGGGAACAATCAAGAGGATAACAGAACCTTTGAATCCTCGTGGTGCAAGGGTTGTAGCTTTGAGTAAGCCATCTGATATTGAGAGAACCCAATGGTATTTCCAGCGATATGTTTCTCATCTGCCTTCTTCTGGTGAGATTGTGATATTTGATAGAAGTTGGTACAACAGAGCCGGTGTTGAAAGGGTTATGGGATTTTGTTCGAATGAAGAGTATCAGGAGTTTATGCGTTCTTGTCCGGAGTTCGAGCGTATGCTGGTCAGGTCTGGTATCAAACTGCTGAAGTATTGGTTTTCTGTTAGTGATGATGAGCAGGAAGCACGTTTTCGTGAGAGGGTTGAAAATCCTATGAAACGTTGGAAGTTTTCAGAAATGGATTTGGAGTCTTGGAATAAGTGGGTGGAGTACTCACGGGCAAAAGACGAAATGTTTAAGTACACAGATATCAAACAGTCTCCTTGGTATGTGGTTGAGTCTGATGACAAGAGAAAAGCAAGGTTAAACTGTATTTCTCATATTTTAAGTCAAATACCGTATAAGGATGTAAGTCCTGCTCCATTGAAATTGCCTGAAAGAAAGATTCATGATACTTATGTGCGTCCTCCAATTGAGGACCAGACATTTGTTCCTGATTTGTATGCGGAATAGAGATAAGTATTTTTTTAGATAAATTTATTTTAGAGCATGTCGTCTGATTCGATGAGTCAGCGACATGTTTTTTTTGTTCGGAAATTAAAAATAATTTGGAGAGTTAAATATTCTCAGCTTCGATAGATTCTTTGATTACTGAATGAACTTTGTTCATAAGGAGTTTTTCGTCATTTCTATCCATATTTTGTGAGTTTTCGATGGGATTGTGCAAGATAACCTTAACTGTACTTCTTGGTTTTATTTTTAAAGTACCTTTTGGTAAAACCTGAGCAGAACCTATAATTGAGATAGGGACAATGGGTTTTTTTGAACGAGAAGCTAAGAGAAACGCACCTCTTTTAAACTGAGCAAGTTTGCCGTCTTTTGAACGGGTTCCTTCCGGAAAGATTATTGGAGAATCATTTTCTTTCATCTGGCTTAAAGTTGTTTCTATGCTTGCCATAGCGTTTCTGGGGTCTGCCCTGTCAACTGAAATGAAAGGTGAAATCACAAGATTTTTACCAAAAATCGGGACTTTCTCTAATTCTTTTTTATAGATAATCACATAGTTGAAATCTCTAAGGGTATGAAACAAAATCGGAATATCGAGCAGACTTTGATGATTTGATGCAAAAATATAGGTTGTGTTTTTGTCTAATTTTTCAAGACCTGAGATTTCTAATTTTAGATTAAAAATATTGAGAATTAATTTAGCCCATTTGTTTGAATTTATCCAATATTTCTTTTTGTCTTTTGAGAAAAAATGAATAACTATTACTTTGATTGAAAAGTAGAGGCAAGCTAAAACAGCAAGTGACAATTTGTAAAACTTTGAGAATCTATTCACTGCAAATATCTTGTTGGTTATCGTTTGACAAAGGATTATTCATATTGTGAGATGGGCATAATTGCTGGCATATCCATATAATTTTTTTGTCGGTTATATGGTAAAATCTTTGTAAACCGCTTGGTCGGCATTTTACTATACCGTTTTCTTCCATTAGTTTCAGTTGTTTTGAAACATTTGCCTGCATTAATTTTGTTGATTTTGTGATTTCATTAACGCATTTTTCACCATTAAACATAGAGCGAAGAATTTTCAATCTTGATGGCTCGGACAATATTTTAAATCTCATAGCTAATTGTTCGAGTTCTTTGTTAGTGAATCCTTTGTTGCTATTCATAAAGCACACGTGTAATTTATTCAAAAATATTTTTAGCAAAATAAGAAAAATTATTTACCTGCAAAATAATTTTTCATTTATGTAATCAAAACTTTTTCGAAAGGAATTCCTTTACGTAATTTAATGTCAATTCATTGCCATCGAACATAGCAAAAGTGGGGTTTTCACCCAACCAGCTTCCTAAATCAACGAAAGTACCGTTATCGATTTTTTTGAAAGTGGGCTTATGCCGATGACCTACAATGACATAATCGAAACCCTGACTGAATTGCAATTTTGCAAAATCTTCGAAGCCATCACCTTCACCCCATTGTTTTTTTGCAGTATATTTTCTGCTTTTTTTGGAGGATTTGGAGGCAAGTCCTATTGCAATATCGGGATGCAACAGACCGTAAAGCCACTGAGCAAAAGGATTTCTGAGGATTTTCTTCAATATTTTGTATCCTGTGTCATGATAGTTTTTCCCGTCACCGTGAGTTATATAGAACTTTTTATTGCCAAATGTTCTTTGTATGTCGTTTTTATGGATAAATATATCAAGCTCATCTTTGAAGAATGTCTTATGTCCGAAATCATGGTTGCCCATCAGGTATTCAATTTTTATATTTTTAAGTCTTAAATCTTTTAAAGCAGTAATTATGCGGTAATAATATTTTGGGATAACGTATTTGTATTCGAACCAGTAATCGAACAAGTCACCAACGATTATGAGGGTTTCACAGTCGTTTTCGATGGCTTTCAGGAATTGTAAAAGCAGGGATTCTCTCGGCAGATTATCTTGCCGACTGTAAAGTCCGAGGTGAACATCTGAAAAAAAATATATCATTATAAGTTATTATTTATTTATTGCTTGAAAAATTTTTAGTAAATTCACTTATTGTAATTCTGAAAATTAAGAATTTTATGTTAATTTTCGATAATTTATTTAAATTTGGTCTAATCTGTTTATTAATTTTAAATTATATGAAAAAATGATGATTGTTAAAAAGCTAAATTGTGGAAAGATAAAAATTGCCTTGATGACACTCTCATTGTTCTCTTTTACCGCAGGGTGTATTTCTTTGCGGACAGAATATCCTGAGGTAAATTATTACAGATTGACTCAGATTGAAGACAAATCGCAGAATATAGGGATGAATGCAGTAAAGGGGACATTGCAAATCAGAAATTTTGCTGCAAGTGATGCAGTTGATACAGATAATTTTCTTGGGGTTTGGGATGACAACAAAGTGCAGGTTTACTACTATCACAGGTGGATAGTGAATGCCGCTGATTTGTTAACTGATTTTATAATAACGCGATATAATAATTTAAGGGTTTTTGAAGGCGGAGTTGTTAAGTCTTCGAGTATAATCATGCCTGATTATATTCTTGAAGGGCAACTGATTGATATGGTAGCCCATAATAGCAATAAGAGTAACTCACCAAATTATGTTTATATATCATTGCGCGTTAGCTTGATAAAAAAACAACCTATGAGTACTGAAAAAGCATTGCTTGTTAATAAGGTTTTTACTGTTAAATCGCCGAGAAAAAATAATTCAGTAGAAACTATTGCTCCGGCTTTTTCAGAAGCAGTTTCGCAGATAGCAGACCAGATGTTGTTGGAGATTTTAGATGCAATTCAAAAGGACAGGGAATAATTATCTTGAGTTATGAAAACCGAATCAGCAAGGAAATCATTGTTAATTGAGAACAAATCGAAAATTCAAAAAAATCACGATTTCAAACATCTTTTATCATTAGATATTGGTAATAGCAGGATAAAATGCAGGTATAAAGGAATAATACAAGCATTTATTATAGATAAGAAGTGGGAAAAAGGACTGACTGAGTTTCTTGAAGTTAATCAAGGATTGATTGATTGTGCTTGTATTTGTTCGGTTAATGAGGTTACTGGAAAAAGAGTTTTTGGTTTGCTAAAAAGTTATGGAATTGCTTATTTGCGATGTTCTGATTTGCTGACAAAGCAAAAGTTTGTAAATTTCAAAAAGGTTAAGGGTATGGGAGAAGACCGTAAGGTTGGGCTGATAGGTGCCTCTTATTACATGAAACCGCCTATTATAACAATTGATATGGGTACTGCAATAACAATTAACGCATTGGGAAGAGAAGGTGTTTGCTTGGGTGGTGTAATTCTGCCTGGGGCTTATACTCAAATGGAGTCACTTGCTGTTAAAACGTGGGGTTTGGAAGAAATTGAGTTAAAGGTTACAAAGAAAGTGCTTGGTTTAAACACAGAGAAGGCAATTAGTAATGGGATTGTTTACGGTTTGGAAGGAGCTGTCTTTAATATTGTTAGCAGAATAAGGAAAGAGTATAAAGAATTGGCAGGAGCAAAAGTGATATTGACAGGAGGTGGCACTTCGTTATTGATGAAGAAATTGAGGGAATCTGGATTTGAGTTTATTTACAAAGAAGATTTAGTGCTTATAGGGATAGAAAAACTTTTTGCAGAACGGTTAAGAAACCGAAGGAAAAAGCTAATAATAAATTATGATTAACGGAAAGAAAATTGTCGTTGTTTTACCAGCATATAATGCGGCAAAAACACTTGAAGCAACATACAGGGAAATCCCCTTTGATATAGTTGACGATGTTGTATTGGTTGATGATGCGAGTTACGACAATACAGCTGAGATAGCAGATTCATTGGGTATCAAGCATATAATTAAACACGAGAATAACTTAGGTTACGGTGGAAATCAAAAGACATGCTACAAAAAAGCATTGAGCTTAAATGCTGATGTGGTGATAATGCTACATCCTGATTATCAATATACACCAAAACTAA
>RCNQ01000183.1 GCA_003731675.1 Bacteroidetes/Chlorobi group bacterium ChocPot_Mid | reverse complement strand
CAACTTGAAATTGTCTGGGATGGGGCAGGGGATTATATTGGTATTAATGGCTTTTTCAAATACCTTGAGGACAATTCTTACAAGATGCACTACAGAATTCTAATGAGCAGATACAGGGGTTACACCAAATGTCGGGCTTGTGATGGTTCAAGGATAAGAACTTCAGCAAGACAGGTTTTTATTAATGGCAAAAATATTCCTGAATTGATTGAATTGCCGTTAAACCAACATCTTGAATTTATCAAAAATTTAAAATTGAATAGCTATGAGACAGAGATGGCAGGACAGATTGTAAGAGAGCTGAACTGGCGGTTAAGTCTTCTGGTTGGAATTGGTTTGGGATATTTGACATTATCACGGCTTACACATACTTTGTCCGGAGGTGAAGCTCAGAGAATAAATCTTTCAACGGCATTAGGTTCTTCGTTGGTCGGTACATTGTATGTGCTTGATGAACCAAGTATAGGATTGCATCCGAGAGATACAAAAAGATTACTTGATGTACTTTTTAAATTAAGAAATCTTGGAAATACAATTATTGTTGTTGAACACGACCCTGATATAATCCGACAAGCAGATATGGTTATTGATATTGGTCCTTTGGCTGGAGAAAACGGTGGTCAGATAATCTATGCAGGTGAAACCAAAGAAATTGTTAAGTGTGATTCTTCATTGACAGGACAATATCTTTCAGGGAAAGCAAAAATTGAAATTCCTAAAAAATCCAATAACGGAGATGGCAACTTTTTGAAAATTTATAATCCGAAAAAGCACAATCTCGATATTGAAGAAGTATCAATTCCATTGAATTGCATAACAGTAATTACTGGTGTTTCTGGTTCTGGAAAAAGTACTTTAGTTAATGATGTGCTATATGAATACTTGTCAAAATATTATGCAGGTTATGATGGTCATGTTGGATTGTTTGATAAAATTGAAGGAGCCGGGTTATTGACAGGTATTGAGTTCGTTGACCAGTCTTCAATTGGAAAATCATCACGATCTACTCCTGTAACATATACCAAAGCATTTGATGCAATCAGGGAATTATTTGCGGGTACTCAGGCGGCAAAACAACTCGGATATACTGCAGGTCATTTTTCATTTAATATTTCTGGTGGCAGATGTGAGGAATGTCAGGGAGAAGGGACTGTTTCAGTAGATATGCAATTTTTGCCTGATGTTCATTTGGAATGTGAAGCATGCAAGGGTACAAGGTATAAAAAGGAAACACGTAATATTCTATTTATGGGTAAATCAATAGTAGATGTTTTGAATATGACAGTTGACGAAGCATTGCTATTTTTTAAAGATTTCAAAAAAGTAACAAACAAGCTTTCAGTACTGCAAAAAGTTGGTCTTGGGTATCTGCGTTTGGGACAACCATCAGTAATGCTTTCTGGCGGTGAATCGCAAAGAGTGAAATTAGCGGCACATCTTGAACAAAAGACAGAACAAAAGATATTATTTATCTTCGATGAACCGACTACTGGACTTCATCTGCATGATATATCGAGATTGATTTCATGTTTCAGAGAGCTTGTGAGAGATGGACATACAGTTCTCATTATTGAACATAATATAAACGTCATTGCATCATCTGATTGGATTATTGATTTAGGTCCTGAAGCAGGGGATAAAGGTGGAAAACTTGTTGCCGCAGGCAAACCAAAGGAAATCGCAAATGTTAAAAATTCATATACAGGTATTGCGTTAAACGAATTCTTAAAGAGCAGTTAAGATATTTATGAGTTAATATTTTATTCAAATAATCAGCTTCCAAATACGTATTACTTTTTTTATTTATAAAATTTTTAGAAACCGGAAAAATGAGAAAAGAGAACTACAGGAATATTGCAATTATTGCACACGTTGACCATGGCAAAACTACATTAGTTGATGCAATGCTTAATCAAAGCGGTACTTTTCACGAACATCAGCAAGTTGTTGAACGAGTAATGGATTCAATGGATTTGGAGCGGGAACGCGGAATTACAATAATGGCAAAAAACACAGCAATATTTTATCAAGGTGTGAAAATCAATATTGTTGATACTCCTGGTCATGCAGATTTCGGAGGTGAAGTAGAAAGAAGTCTTAATCTTGTGGACGGTGTTTTATTGCTTGTTGATGCGAGCGAAGGTCCTTTACCACAAACTCGTTTTGTAGTAAAAAAAGCATTGGCAAAGAAATTACCTGTAATTCTGATAATAAATAAAATTGACAGACATGATGCAAGAATTCAGGAAGTAATAAATGAGGTATATGATTTGTTTATAGACCTTGATGCAAATGATGAACAGATTGAATTTCCTATTTTATATACCAATTCGAAAAAAGGTATTGCACATGTTGAGTTAGGAGATGAATCAGAAAATTTGAAACCACTTTTTGATACAATATTAACTAAAATTCCCGGACCTGAATCAGATGACGATGAAGTTCCTCAATTTTTAGTTACCAATTTGGATTACGATTCCTATGTAGGACAGATTGCGATAGGGAGGTTATCAAATGGGACTTTAGAGATGAATAAGAATTATACATTATGTGGAGAATTTAAAAATACAGCTAATGTAAAATTTTCTGCGATATATACATTCAGCGGGTTGAGTAAAAAACAAGTTGAAAGAGTTGAAGCAGGTGATATTATTGCTATAGCAGGAGTAGAAGATATAAAAATCGGAGACACAATTTCTTCGCTTGAAAATCCTAAAGCACTACCAAGAATAAAGGTTGACGAACCGACAGTTTCTATGATTTTTTATGTTAATGATAGTCCGTTCGCTGGAAAAGAAGGGAAATTTCTTACATCGAGGCATTTAAAAGCAAGGTTGGAAAGGGAAGTAAAAGGAAATGTATCTCTTCAGTTCAAACCGACTGAGAGAACTGATGCATTCGAAGTAATGGGAAGGGGAGAGTTACAAATGGCTGTTCTCATTGAGACTATGAGGAGGGAAGGATACGAGATGATGGTATCCAAGCCAAGAGTAATTACAAAGGAAATTAATGGTCAAATTCACGAGCCTGTCGAAAGAGTATATATTGATATACCAGAGGAATATATTGGTGTAATTACTGAGAAGATTTCTTTGAGGAAAGGAGTGATGGTTAATCTGCAAAACAATGGAAATGGTAGGGTTGACTTAGAATTTATTGTTCCTGCAAGAGGTTTGATTGGGTTTCGAAGTCAGTTTTTGACTGATACCAAAGGGGCAGGTGTTCTGAATACATGGTTT
>RCNQ01000182.1 GCA_003731675.1 Bacteroidetes/Chlorobi group bacterium ChocPot_Mid | reverse complement strand
TTAGGTACATTCAACATAAACATTGAACCAAGGCAAAATGTCATTGTACAGATTGTGCGAGAAGCTTATAGTTCTAAAGGTGTTAAAGTAACAACTAAAATTGGAATTCCTGGAAGATATACAGTCTTAATGCCATTCGAAACCTCAATTGGCATCTCAAGAAAAATAAATTCTATCCACGAAAGAAAGCGATTACGTCAATTAGCCCGTACAGTACTCCCTATGGATTATGGTTGTATTATTAGAACTGCCGCATTGAATAAAAATGACTCAGAACTACTCAATGATTGGAAAAGTTTACTTGAGGTCTGGAAGGAAATTGAAGAAAAAGTAAAAAAAATGGATTCCCCGGGTTTGCTATATCAGGATTTGAAAATTGCTACTTCAGTTATCAGAGACCTGTTTACTCCTGAAGTTAAAAGAGTTGTTGTTGATTCAAAAAAACTTCACAAGGAAATAATTACTTATCTGAAATCTTTCTCACCACATTTAGTAAACAAGGTTGATTTATATAATGAAAAAGCACCAATATTTGATAAATTCGGTATCGAAAAAGAGCTTGAATCAACTTCAAAACGAAAAGTTTATCTTCCCAGTGGTGGCTCAATAGTTATTGACCAAACCGAAGCAATGGTTGTTGTTGATGTTAACTCAGGAAAATCCACGACTACAGGTGAAGACCAGCACGAACAAAATGCCTTTCTGACAAATATGGAAGCAATCAGAGAAATTGCCAGGCAGATAAGATTGCGTGATATCGGTGGTATGGTATTAATTGATATGATTGACGTTAAACGTCAAAAAAATAAGAAAAAATTACTCGATGAAATGAGAAAAGAACTGAATAAGGACAGAGCAAAAACCATGGTCTATCCTTTAACACAACTTAGTATCATGCAAATTACAAGACAAAGAATTAATCAGAATATTGGTGAAAAAATCAGTGAAGAATGTCCAATGTGTCAAGGTTCTGGTAGAGTAACATCCAAAGGAGTTATTTCCAATGCACTCGAAAGATGGCTGAAAAACTTCCGCATACATTCGAGGGAATTCAGATTAATTCTGCATGTCCATCCTCATCTTGCAACATACCTTACTGAGGGTACAATTTCAAGATTATCAAGATTAATGATAAAATACTTTGTCAAAATAAAAGTTCAGCAAAGTGATGTACTTAAGATGGATGATTTCAGATTTTATTCTGTCAGACAACAAAAAGATATTACTCAGGATTATATTTGATGAGCAAAAACCAAAAAATAATAACAATTCTCGGTTCAACTGGCTCAATTGGTATTCAGGCTTTGCAAGTTCTTGATTCAATACCGCAACATTTTAGAATCGGTTATTTAACAACTAATACCAATATAGAGCTTTTAGCAAAACAGATTAAAAAGTTCAAACCCATAGGGGTTGTAATCAAAGATAAACATGCTTATGAGAAATTCATATCTCAGGTTGATTTCAATGGCAAAATATTGCACGGGAAAAAAGGGTTGATTGAAGCAGCCGGAGACACAATTAATGATTTAGTATTGTCAGCATTAGTAGGATTCAGTGGAGTAGAACCTACAATGGAAGCAATTAAATCAGGCACAACAATTGCACTGGCAAATAAAGAATCTTTGGTTTCTGCAGGTTCTGTAATTACAAAATCCGCAAGAAAACATAATGTGGAAATCATTGCTGTTGATAGTGAACATAGTGCTATCTTGCAATGTCTTGTCGGAGAGTCAATTAAAGAAGTTGAGAAAATTATTCTTACTGCTTCAGGAGGACCTTTTCTAAATACTCCTCTCGATGAATTAGAAAAAATCACAGCCAAAGATGCCTTAAAACACCCTAACTGGACAATGGGAAATAAAATCACAATTGACTCAGCTACTATGATGAACAAAGGTTTCGAGGTGATTGAGGCATTCTGGTTATTCAATATACCTAAAGAAAAAATTGATGTATTAATACATCCTCAGAGTATTGTTCATTCAATGGTTCAATTTGTTGATGGCTCTGTTAAAGCACAAATGGGTTTGCCTGATATGAGAATTCCAATATCTTATGCATTATCTTACCCAAAAAGACTCAAATATGATTTTCCCCGATTGGATTTAGCAAGCTTGAATGAACTTACTTTTTTTAAACCTGATTATGAAAAATTTACCTGCTTAAAATATGCCTTCGATGCTTTGGAAACAGGAGGTACTGCGCCAACCATAATTAATGCTGCCAACGAAATTGCTGTTTTTGCTTTTTTGGAAAATAAAATAAAATTCACAGATATTCCTCGTTGCATTGAAGCCGCGTTAACAGAAATAAAAATTCAAAAAAAACCGGATTTAACAGATATTATTGATACAGATAATGATGTTCGACATTTCGTTCATCAATTTATTAACAATTTGAATAAATAAAAGAAGAAGATTTATGGAAACATTAATGACAATAATTTACTTTATTATAGCCATTGGAATATTAGTATTGGTTCACGAATTTGGTCATTTTATACTTGCACGATTGTCAGGTATGAGAGCAGAAGTTTTCGCATTTGGTATGGGTTATAGATTATTTGGATGGAATAAGAAGACAGGATTTTCATTCGGAAGCTTACCCGATGATTTCGATGGGGAAGGGCATACTGACTATCGTTTGGCGGCTTTTCCTATTGGCGGATATGTGAAAATTGCTGGAATGGTTGATGACTCTATGGATACAAATATGAAAGATACTCCACCTAAACCTTGGGAATTCCGTTCAAAAAATGCTTTCCAAAAAGCACTTGCAATTAGCGGTGGTGTTCTTATGAATATCATTCTTGCCATTGTAATTTTTACTTTTATTATTCAATCTCAAGGTAGAAATTTTTGGGCTACAACAACCATCGGCTCTGTTGCCGAAAAGTCAATTTCTCGTGATATTGGTTTCAAGCCAGGCGATAAAATTCTTTCAATAAATAATAAAAAAATTAATACCTGGGATGAGTTTATTCTTGCTCTCTCACTCGAAGATATGGGAGCTCAAAGAAATATTGTTCTGGTTCGTGATGGTGCAAAAACAAACATCGTTGCTGATGGTAACAAAATAGTTAAGGATTTGGCTGATAGAAAACCAATCGGTCTAAATCCAGAAAATGTTAAAGTTCTCATCACAGCGGTTCAAACACTCAAACCAGCGGGTAAACTCGGTTTGAAGGAAAATGACAGTATCATTGCAGTTAATAACGAACCAATATTATCAGCAAAAGATTTCCAGACTGTTATAAGTAATAATAAACAAAAACCTGTCCTTTTAACTTGGAAAAGAAACCAAAAAATTAGCTCTGACTCTATTACTCCAACTGAAGATGGAATCATCGGTGTAGGTATTGCCGAAATCTATACAGGAAAAACAAAACATGAAGATTATAATTTCTTTTCAGCCATAGCTCTTGGTGCCAAGGAAACCTATAGCACAACTCAGATGATTGTCGGCTCATTCGTACAAATGATTACCGGCAATGTCTCATTTACTAAATCAGTCGGTGGTCCAATTGCAATAGCAAAAATGGCATCGCAACAAGCCGAAAGAGGAATCATAAGCTTTTTAAACTTTCTTGCATTGATGTCTGTTATGTTAGCTGTGGTAAATATATTACCGTTTCCTGCTCTTGATGGAGGGCATTTAGTAATTATTATTCTTGAAGCTATTTTTAGAAGGGAAATACCTTTAAAAGTTAAAATGGCTGTTCAACAGGTTGGGATGGCAATTCTATTGGCATTTATGGCTTTTGTCATTTATCTTGATATTATGAGATAAGGTTGTTGTGGAAATACTCGTAACAAATGACGATGGAATTGATTCACCAGGATTGCACAATCTTGCTGATGCTCTCCGTGAAATCGGTAATATACACGTAGTAGCACCAGCCAAGCAACAAAGTGCAGTCAGTCACGCACTAACAATCGAATATCCATTGAGAACATCTTCTTATCATTTAAATGGTTCACGTTTTGGAACTGCTGTTTATGGAACTCCAAGTGATTGCGTCAAGTTAGCTATTGCTAACTTATTAGACAAAAAGCCAGATTTAGTTGTCTCTGGCGTAAATTTCGGTAGAAATACATCTATCAACATTATTTACTCCGGTACTGTTGCTGCCGCTACTGAAGGCATGCTCGTTGGAATACCATCAATCGCTGTATCTGTAAACTCTCATAGCCGAAGAACAGATACAATGCTATCAGCAAAATATGCAACATTGTTGGCAAAAGAGATTAGTCATAATCCTTTATTCCAAGGTTCTTTGATAAACATTAATGTCCCTGATTTACCTCAGGAACAAATTAAGGGAATAAAAATCACAAGACCAAGCAATGCAAAATGGAAAGATTGGTACGACAAAAGGCAAGACCCATTCGAAAGAGATTACTATTGGTTTTCAGGAGAATATATAGTTAACGAAGAGGACCTTGAAACTGATGATTATGCATTGTTACAAGGTTATGTCTCAGTCTCTCCAATTAAATTAAAGCTTGCAGACAATTTACTCATTGATGAGCTTAAGAAAAATAATAATTTTCTATAAAATAAGGGCTACCTCTTAGTTTGAGACAGCCCTCTAACTTTCCTATCAGAATTTTTTTATCTCAGATTTAATCTTAAACCAAGATAAATGACTCTGCCGACAATAGGAGCCCAAATCATCGAACTGTCGAAATACTTTCCAAATGGGTTACTGGCTGATAATATCGGATTTGTTTGTTTGTAGTCAAGCAAATTCTCAGCGCCAAGATAAATACTGAATGCATCGAAGTTCTTCTCTATTTGTCCGTGTAAAAGCAGATACGCAGGAAAAGTTTTTGCCAAACGATATTCTTCAGGATTGTTTTCAGTATTTGGCAATCTTCCTCCACCGTTCAAATCAAATGTAAGGTCAAAAGTCCAATGAGCATTATCAATTGTATATGCTAAATTCAGAAAACCTTTATGTCGGTTAATTAATGGCTTCTGATTTAGTTTCCCGTCGAAAGTCATTTGAACATCATTTAATCTGTAAGCAGTTGTTATCTCAAGATTATTTATTGGTTCGAATATCAAATCAACCTGAAAACTATTCGAATAAGACTTACCATTTAAATTATAAAATACTGCCTCTTGTGTATTTCTGTCAAGGTCCATGATAATCTGATTTGTAAAATCAGTTCTATAATACTCTGCATTGAGAGTAAATGAAATATCTCCTATATAGAAATCCTTGGAAATATTTAAACCATAATTCCATGCTTCTTCCGGATTAAGTTTTTCTTCAATTACAAAATCCCTTGAACTTGCCATTATACCTGTATTCTCGGCTAAGATATTCGATATATGATAACCCTTACCTCCCGATAGTCTTATAATTGTTGTCGGGTCTAATTCATACCTTATATGCATTCTCGGTGTGAAAAATGTTCCGAAAAGATTATGAAAATCAGCTCTTAAACCACCGACTATTGTCAGTCCATATAATCCTGACAATGAATATTCAGTAAAAATCCCTGGTATTCTGTCAATCCTGTCAAGTTTATCCAATTTATAACTTTCATTATACTCGTCGAATTGCCAACTCAAGCCAAGAGTAATATTATGTGTCAATTCAAAATCATTATTAGGCTGTTCATGTTGATTTTCATCCATTGCTTCTTTTGAATGTTCTTCATGTGAGTCTTTATGCCCTGTCTCGAATGCAAATTGATAAATCAGATTAGCATACATTGATTTTTGTTTACCTAAATATTTATTTTTACCAAAATATGAATCCTGACTATGGTCAGAAGCAAATAGAATTAATGCCAGACTTTTATACTTAACATCATCAATAATAATTCCGCTTTTCCAAAATCCTTCATATCGTTTTGTTAAAACATTCAGACCGTAAAGAGATGAATTGTCAGCTTTATTGAAATAATCAAGTTGTCCGCCTTTTCTATCCTCGTAAAGAACCTTTGCACCTGCTTGGATATGAACATTATCTGTAACATAATTCCATCTGTTCATTATGTTGTATTGTTCCTCCATTGGCATGTCAAGAAACTTATCTCCATTTTCATCAAGCTGAGTCCCCATCTTATTACCATGGAGCAATAACATTGTACTCAACTTATCATTAAATTCATATTTTGAATTCATATCACCTTCAAATCTACCCTTATGGTTTGCATAAAAATTCACAAAAAATGGCTCACTGGTATTTGGCTTTTTATACTCAACATTAATTTGCCCCGTTATTGATTCATAACCGGTTGTTACGGATGCCGCACCTTTAGAGATTTGTATTGACTCCATCCATGGACCCGGGATATAGTTCAAACCATAAGTTGCACCAATACCTCTTAAATTCGGAATTTTTTCTGTCATTATCTGAGTGTAAGAACCATCCAACCCAAGTAATTGAATTTGTTTTGCTCCTGAAATTGCATCTGTGTATTCTACATCTACTGAAGCATTCGTTTGGAAGCTCTCACCCAAATTACAGCAAGCCGCTTTTCTTAACCCCTGCATTGTAATTTGTTCGGATTTTGCTATTTCTGCTTTGGATATTATTGTTGATTGTCTGCCGGTTACAGTGACTTCATCTAAAAGC
>RCNQ01000181.1 GCA_003731675.1 Bacteroidetes/Chlorobi group bacterium ChocPot_Mid | reverse complement strand
GATTAAAGAGAAAGGATACATTCTTAAATTGAAAATACCATTTAGACTGTTGGGTTATAAAGCACCCTCACCTGAAAATCAGGAGATAACAGAGCTGGGTTGTACCTTTATTGTTAGGGATATAGATAATTCATTCCGTCCAGAGGAGGAAACGATTATAGCAACTTCATTGTTCGATAAGAAAGACCCTTCGACTTATGGTTCTTTGATGATAATCCCGACAAATCAATGCTTTGGTTTTGCAAATAATGTGTATAAGGAAGATATTTATAAAATATTATCGGAATTTGGATTTTAGTTTTTTTGAAATATGTTGATAATTACAACACAGATGAAATACAAAAATTTATTTTAGTGCTATTAATTTTTATTTTTTTTGTGTTAAAATGTTAAATAAATTAATTTTGTATTTTATTCTTTGAAATGGCTGATTCTAAAAAAAAGGGAAATGGTGAGAGGAATAATTCCGGTGAAAACCGGGATGAGGAGGATTCCTTTGTTAGGAGAAGGGCTAAAGCTAATATTATGAGAGAGTTAGCACCTTATGCGTCGTTAGGGATGCAATTAGTTCTAACAATTGTAATTTTCACATATATTGGCTGGTGGATAGATGGAAAGTATGACACATCGCCATGGTGGTTGATTATATTGACTTTTTTTGGTGCAGTGGCAGGAATGGTTACTTTTTTGAGGACGGTAATAACAAGGAATAAAAAGAATAAAATATTGAAAAAGAATGATTAAGTCAATATTATTTGCATTGGTTTTTACTTTGATAAATGCTTTGTCGTTTTGGATAATAGTTAAAATTGCAATTAATAAGGATTGGAAAAGTTTTAATAAATTAGTTTTCGGTTCGATGGTTGTCAGGTATTTTTTGACAGCAGGTGTTGTTTGGGTGTGTTTGGTGAATTTAGAACTTGATAAACTTGCTTTTTCATTAACTTTTTTGGTATCGACATTTTTTCTTTTGATGGGAGAGATATTGTTGATACACAAAAAGCAAAAAATTAATAATGATTAATTATAAAATGATATTTTAATTTGAAGTAATTAATTAAATTTGTAGATTGATTAAATTGAGATAAAAGGAATAAATTTTAAATATTTTAGGTTTGTTTATGGCAGAAGAATTGATGAATAAAAATATCAGTTCGAATGATATTGGAACAGAACACAATGCAGATGCACAACAAAGTGGACATACAACAAATCATGGACATTCCGGACATGGTGAGATAACAGCAGACCAGGTTTTTCCGACCTTACTTGGGAATAATTTAGGTGACCACAGAGAGTTTTCCTGGCTTGGGATACATATTTGTGAATTACCGGTTATCGTTTATGATAAGCAGGAAGGTTTGCATATTTACTCATCATCGAGTTCGATGGTTGAAGACGGGAAGTTCACGATGAAGATTCATGGTGGTGAGCATGGTTATAAGTTTGCAGAGAAATCTGATTTGAATCCCGGACATGCTATGCACTGGAAAGCACCAATTGTGAAAACTTCAACTATACAACCGACGAAGGATAATAAAGATTTTATTGCACAACCGGTTACTTTGGATTTGTCGGTTACATCTTTGATGGTGTTTCAATGGATAGCTATGATACTGGTATTGACCATATTCACTATTGTTGGAAGAAGGTATAAAAAGAATCCTACTGGAGCTCCAAGAGGCATTCAGAATGCAATAGAAGCTTTGGTAGTGTTCATAAGAGATGAAGTTGTTGTACCGAATTGCGGGACTGAGAGAGCGGCAAAAGGGTTACTTCCTTATTTTGTCGGGTTATTTTGCTTTATATTTTTTATGAACTTGCTTGGTTTGATTCCCGGTGGTCATACAGCAACAGGTGCATTGGCAGTAACAGGTGCATTGGCAATAGTAGCATATTTTGTAATAAACATTACAGCGATTAAAGAGTCTGGTATAGGTGCTTGGTTGCATCATCTTTTAGGAGGTGCACCGATATGGCTTTCACCAATAATGATACCTATTGAGATAATTTCGATGTTCGTTAAGCCGTTTGCATTGACCATACGTCTTTTTGCGAATATGACAGCAGGGCATGTTGTATTGCTGTCATTGGTTGGTTTGATATTCTTTTTTAAGATTTCGAGTGGAGTGGGAGTCGGATTGGCAATAGCACCAATTTCTGTTGCTTTTTCAGTATTTATGTATTGTCTTGAGTTGTTGGTTGCATTGTTGCAAGCATATATTTTCACAATATTGACAGCAGTTTTTGTAGGATTAGCAATTGGTGAACATGCACATGAACACGAAGCGGTACATGAGCATTAGGATTGATGGAAAGATAAAGAATTAATTAATAAATAATAAATCATTCTTTAAACAATATAATTTTATTCAATTTTTTTTGGGAGGAATAATGGATTTAGGAACACTTGGAGCAGGATTGGGAGCCGGAATTACAGTAATAGGAGCCGGTTTAGGTATTGGTCGTTTAGCAGCAGCAGCATTGGAAGCTGGGGCACGCCAACCAGAAGCCGCAGGAGATGCAAGGACAACAATGATTATAGCTGCGGCATTGATTGAGGGTGTTGCATTGTTTTCATGTGTTATCTGTATGTTGTTAGTCGTAATGAAGTAATAAGGGCATACCTGCTAATAACACAGGATGATTTTTATATGGCGTACACTTGAGAGGGTGTACGCCTAGGTTTAACAAATTTTCGTTAATAAAAACAGGATAAGCAATGGAAAGTATAATGAATATTGATCCGGGTCTGATAATCTGGACTTTAGTTAACTTTGGTATATTTCTATTTTTGATATTGAAACTTGGAACCAAGCCTATATTGAATGGTATAAGAGCTAGGGAGACAAAGATAAAGGAATCTATCGAAGCGGCAGAAAGAGCAAAATCAGATGCTCAAAGGTTACTGCAAGAGACTGAAAAGAAATTGAGTGAAGCACAAAAAGAAATGAATGAGATTATTGCCAAGGGCAGGGAACAGGCTGAAAAGATTTTGAATAGAGCGACCGATGAAGCTGAAGCTGTGAAAAGGCAAAAAGTAGAGGAAGCTAAGAATGAAATTGAAAAGAGTAAAGATAATGCAATCAAGCAACTCAGGACAGAGGTTGCTGATTTGGTTGTAAATGCAACTGAAAAGATTCTTGATGAGACTTTGGATAAAGAAAAGCATTATAAGATGATAGAACAATATATTGAGAAATTACCAAGTAATTAATAATATTAAGTACAATGAAAGAACACAGAGTATCATACCGATATGCAAAGGCATTGCTGGAATCGGCAAAGAAAGAGGGTGTAGTTGAGTTAATTAATAATGATTTTAAGTCGATTAAGATGACTTTCCTTATGTCAAAGGAGTTAAGGCATTTTGCGGGAAGTCCGGTTATTCAGCTATGGAGGAAGAAGAAGGTTCTGAATGAGATATTTGAAGAAGAGAAGATAAGTCCGTTGTCAATGGAATTTTTGATATTATTGATTGATAAAAGGAGAGGGGATTTGGTTCTTAGTATTATTGAGGAATTTGAGAAGTTATATAACATACTCAATAACAGATTACCTATTACAGTCGAGTCGGCGGTGGAGATGGATGAGAAAATGAAAGAACAGGTATTGAATAAAGTTTCTGCTAAAACAAAGATGACTATTTTACCTGAGTATAAATTGAATGAAGAATTGAAGGGTGGAATCTTAGTTAGAATACAGGATTGGGTATTTGATGCATCGATTAAGAATCAGTTAAAAATGCTTAGAAAACAACTTATTGAAGGAAATTGAAAATAATTTTAGATATTATAAAGTAAAAGTAAAGGTATAATTATGGTTGATGTTCGTCCGGAAGAAATTTCTGCGATATTGAGGCGCCAGCTGTCTGGTTTCGAGAAGGAAGCAGACATATATGAAGTTGGAACAGTACTTCAGGTTGGTGACGGTGTAGCACGTGTTTACGGGTTAACCAAGGTTATGGCATCGGAATTGGTTGAGTTTCCAAATGATGTGTTTGGAATGGTATTGAACCTTGAAGAAGATAACGTTGGTGTAATGCTTTTTGGTGAAGATAGTTTGGTAAAGGAAGGAGATACTGTTAAAAGAACAGGTAAAATTGCCTCAGTTCCAGTAGGTAAGGAATTATTAGGTCGTGTAGTGAATCCTTTGGGTCAACCAATTGATGGTAAAGGTCCAGTGAATACGACACAGATTCTGCCAATGGAAAGAAAAGCTCCTGGCGTTTTGCCAAGACAAGGAGTCAAAGAGCCATTACAAACAGGTATCAAGTTTATTGATGCTTTGATACCGATAGGAAGAGGGCAAAGGGAGCTTATAATTGGTGACCGTCAGACTGGAAAGACAGCTGTTGCTTTGGATACAATTATTAATCAAAAGTTTACACATACTGAAGAGGCAAAAAAGCTTGGGATAGAGCCAGTTTATTGTATTTATGTTGCAATTGGGCAGAAGGGTTCGACAGTTGCACAGGTGGTAAGTTATCTGGAAGAATTTGGTGCAATGGATTATACAATTGTGGTTGCGGCAAATGCCTCTGACCCTGCACCAATGCAGTTTATAGCTCCATATTGTGGCTGTTCAATGGGTGAATATTTTCGGGATAACGGGATGCATTCATTGTTGATTTACGATGACCTTTCTAAGCAGGCGGCGGCATATCGTCAGGTGTCATTACTATTAAGAAGACCTCCTGGTCGTGAAGCTTATCCCGGAGATATTTTTTATTTACATAGCAGATTGCTTGAGCGTGCGGCTAAATATTCAGATGCTAATGGTGGTGGTTCTTTGACTGCTTTGCCGGTCATTGAAACTCAGGCAGGTGATGTAGCGGCGTATATTCCAACAAATGTTATTTCTATTACCGATGGTCAGATTTATCTTGAGCCGAATTTGTTCAATGCAGGTATAAGACCTGCTATAAACGTTGGTATTTCGGTGTCTCGTGTAGGAGGTAATGCACAGAACAAAGCAATGAAAAAGATTGCAGGTCCTTTGAAACTTGGTCTTGCACAATATAGGGAGTTGGAAGCATTTGCAAAGTTTGGGTCGGATTTGGATAAAGCAACCCAGCAACAGTTAAGGAGAGGTGCACGACTTACTGAGATATTGAAGCAGTTGCAGTTTGAGCCAATACCAGTGGAGAAGCAAATTGTATTGATATGGACTGCTACTAAGGGATATCTTGATGAATTGAAAGTAGAGTCGTTGTCAAGATATGAAAAAGAATTATATGAATATCTTGAAAATTCTTGTTCAGATATACTTGAAGAAATTAGGGTGAAAAAGGAAATGACTGATGAAATTTCGAAAAATCTGGAAGTGAAGATAAGTTCATTTGTTGAGAATTTCAAAAAGTCAATTTGATGATTTGCAATTGGGAAGAACAGTTGATTAATATTAAATAAATTTTATGATAGTATTGACAGGAGGGGCTGGTTTCATTGGTTCTTGCTTTTTAAAGAAGCTGAATGATGAAGGAATAAGCGAGATAATAGTCGTTGACCGGCTTGGAGAGGGTGAGAAGTGGAAAAATCTTGTTGGAAAGAAATTCGCGAGGTTTGTACATAAGGATAATTTTCTTGAGATGCTCTTTGAAAGCGGGATTGAAGAAACATTGGAGGCAATAGTTCATTTGGGAGCTTGTTCTACTACAACTGAAAGAGATGCTGATTATGTTTTTGAGAATAACCTAAATTATAGTGTTGAATTAGCAACTTACGCAGCAGAAAATGACATTAGGTTTATTTATGCGAGTAGTGCGGCAACTTACGGTGATGGTTCAAATGGTTATTCAGAGGGTAATTATGATGAGTTGAAACCGATGAATGTTTATGGTCTTTCAAAGCATTTGTTTGACAGATGGGTTATTGACCATTCATTAGAGAAAACATTTACCGGATTGAAATTTTTTAATGTTTACGGACCGAATGAATATCACAAGGGAGAA
Organism: Bacteroidetes/Chlorobi group bacterium ChocPot_Mid; assembly: GCA_003731675.1. Classification (GTDB taxonomy): domain Bacteria; phylum Bacteroidota; class Ignavibacteria; order Kapaibacteriales; family UBA2268; genus ChocPot-Mid. Next base: position 1,281 of record RCNQ01000181.1, on the reverse strand, counting down.
ATGGCAAGTATGATTTATAAGTCTTTCCTGCAGATTGAGAATTTGGGAAAGGTAAGACTATTTAAATCTAACAGTCAAGATTACGGAGACGGAGAGCAGAAAAGAGATTTTATTTATGTTAAGGATACTGTTGAAGTTCTTTGGAAAATTTTGACAAATGATAAATTTTCTGGTATATATAATTTAGGTACAGGTAAGGCACGGACTTGGAATGATTTGGTGAATGCAGTTTTTCGTGCTTTGAGAAAGCAACCTAAGATTGAATATATTGAAATGCCTGATGATTTATCAGGGCAATATCAGAATTTTACACAGGCAGATATGAAGAAGTTGAACAGGAGCAAGGTAAAGATTGAATTTACAACTTTGGAAGAAGGGATTGATGATTACGTTAAGAAGTTTTTGAAAAAAGAGTGGAAATACTATTAACGAAAAGTTATTATTTTAGGATTATTTGAAATTAAGAAGAATAATTTAGGGATTTTAATATGCCAACACTAAGAACGATAAGAAGAAGAATAACAGCTGTTCAGAATACAGCCAAGATAACACAAGCTATGAGAATGATATCTGCGGCACAGTTGAAACGTGCACAGAATAATATTGAATCAGCAAGACCTTATGTATTGAAATTAGCTGATATCTTGGGCAATGTAGTTGATGCAGTTGGTGAAGGATATTCGCATCCGCTTATTGAAAAAAGGGAAGAGATTAAGGGAATAACTTTGATTACTATTGCTTCGGACAGGGGGTTATGCGGTAGTTTTAATAATAATTTGTTCAGATTTGTTACGAATTATATTGATACTGAACTTTTCAAGGAACACCACGGAGTACATATTAATCATATTACTGTTGGTAAAAGAACAGGTCAGTTTTTTAGGAAGCAGAATGTGGATTTAATTAAGGATTATTCTGGAATTTTTTCAAATTTGAATTTTACTGTTGCCAAAGACATAGTGAACGTAGCAAAAAATGAGTATTTTAAGGGTAAGACTGATAAGGTTATCATAGCTTTTAATGAGTTTAAAAATGTTATTATTCAGAGACCGAAATTGATTCAATTGTTACCGATTGTTTCTACTGTAAGTAACACAAATGGGAAGTTAGAAAAGGAAAAGTTTAATCTCGATTATATTTTTGAACCTGAACAAAAGGCGATTCTTGATGATTTACTTCCGAAATATGTTGATATTCAGCTTTGGAGGACATTGCTTGAATCGTTTGCAGCTGAGCAGGCGGCGAGAATGATGGCTATGGAAAATGCAACTAAGAATGCTA
>RCNQ01000180.1 GCA_003731675.1 Bacteroidetes/Chlorobi group bacterium ChocPot_Mid | reverse complement strand
AGGCATAAGGAAACTATGTCCGCCAACTGCAGGATTTGCATCATCTGAACCCATATGGCATGTAACACATGCATTTGCTATTGTAGCATGTGGATTCGTTGTTGGTAATGGTGTAGAAGCTCCTTCAATCGAGTAAGGTCCATTCATTGTAAAAACATTTGTTGGTGTTCCATAATGTGGACCAAGTCGTGAATAGGAAGCTCCACTGGAAGCAGGACTAACCGTATCAGGTGTTGTTCTTGTAAAAGCTCTTCCCTGATGACATTTTGCACAAAGATTGCCTTTACCCAAATCAATTTGAGCTTTGTTTACTCTTAAAGCAAATCCTGATGTAATCCTCAAACCGAAGTCAGTCATAGCATAATTCTTATGAATTGTATGACATGCTTTGCAGTTGATTTTTGATGTTGCAAGTGTTTTTGCATCATCCTGACCCAAAGCAGCTGCTTCAGCAAATCCGTCACCTGAGTGACATCCGCCACATGCAACTCTTCCTGCTTCCTCTTCATAAATTATGCCCTTATTATGCTGGGATAATTCATATTGAGCAAACTTCAGATTGACATCAGTTGCATTTTCACTATGGCATAAACCGCAGGTTCCGTTGCCATCAGCACCGTCTTTACCGTTCAAACCATCTTTTCCTGCAGGACCTTGTGGACCCTCGCAACCGCTGTTTAGTAGTACCATTGCCAGGAAAACAGCAATCATAGAAATACCTGATAATGATTTTATTAATTTTTGCATAAATGCTCCTTTCACATTATTACATAAGTTCAAATAAAAATTGATTATTTTTTAAAAAAGTTAAATTTATTTTCCGCAATGCAAAGAACTTTCAGTTCATCCTTCTGCACTGGGTAGAAAGCCACAGGAGTAAGATATTACTTTTTATATTACTTTACAGAAATATTGCTGTAAAGTTATATACAACTTAAATAAAATTTATTTAAAAAACAATTATTTCTAAGTAATTTTTTTTCAATGAAATACGATAAAAATAGTCCAGATTATTTTTAGGCAAACTTAAACTTTTTATAAATTATTTTTTTTGTTTGAATTAACAAAATAGTTCTATATCATTTAGAATTTCAGGAAAATAATTAAAAAGTTGTAAACTTCAAAGAATTTATTTAAATTTTAATTTTCAATTTCTTGTATTTGATATTTTATTTATGAAATTAATTTATTATTCAGATTATAGTTAGGGAAATTATGAACTTTATCATTAAACCAGTCGAAACAAAAGCAGAGAGAATGCGATTTATAAGATGCCAGTGGGATTTTTATAAAAATGACCCAAGCTGGGTGCCTCCGATAATTGCTGACCGTGTCAAATTGCTCGATACTGAAAAGAATCCTTTTTACAAACATTCTGTTATGCAACTTTTTCTGGCTGTTTCTGATGGGAAAATTGTAGGTAGAATTGCTGCAATCATAAATGACAATCACAATAGAACTCACAAAGACAAGGTAGGATTTTTCGGTTTTTTTGAGTGTATTGATAATCAGGAGGTTGCGAATGCTCTTTTCGATACTGCGGCTGACTGGCTAAAATCGAGAGGTATGGACACAATGCGAGGTCCTGAAAACCCCTCGCAAAATGATGAAGTTGGCTTGCTTATGGATGCATTTGACAAACCGGCAGTCATTCTTATGACTTACAATCCCGAGTACTACATTAAATTAGTTGAAAATTACGGCTTCAAAAAAGCTAAGGATTTATGGGCTTATATTTTGGATATGAATACATATCTTACTGAAAAAATTGTTCGTATGCAAAATATAATCAGGGAAAGATATCAACTTGTTATCAGGGAAGTAAATTTCAAGAACAAAGAACAATTCAAAAAAGATGTTGACTCATTCAAGGAAATTTACAACTCTGCATGGCAACCAAACTGGGGTTTCGTTAAAATGACCGATGAAGAATTCGATTTCTTAGCCGCTGATTTGAAAACTATTGCTGACCCAAAATTCGCTTTCTTAGTCGAATCAAAAGGTAAAGTTGTCGGCTTTGCCTTAGGACTTCCTGACATTAACCAATGTCTAATTCACAATAGAAATGGCTCTTTGCTTGGTGCTATTTGGCATCTGCTCACAAAGAAAAAGAAAATCACCTTGCTTCGGATTATTGTTCTTGGAGTTCTTCCTGAATACCAAAAAACAGGCATTGATGCAGTGATGTATTACGAATTTGCTCTAAGAGGCAGGGAAAAAGGTATCACTCATGGCGAAGCTTCATGGATTTTAGAAGACAATGAAATGATGAACAGAGCTTTGACTGTTACAATGAACGGAAAAGTATATAAAACTTACAGACTTTATGAAAAGGGAATTTAATCTAAAATGTTAATTCATAATTTTTTTACTGGGATAAAATGGATAAAATTTTAATCATAGGTTGCAAACATACGATGGACGATGTTTGTATTGCATGTTCAAGATGTCTGGTCGGATTCAACCGGCGTGAAGGTGATTTCGTGATTTATAAAAACACAGACGCACAGTTAATAGGTCTTATGAATTGCGGAGATTGTCCCGGTGCTTCGATGATTACCCGGTTAGCTCAACTTAATTTATGGAACAGTCAAAATGGCGAAAGACCTACTAAGGTTCATATCGCTCCTTGCATCCTTCACCATTGCCCTTACAAAGATACATTAATTCAAAAAATAAAAGCTAAAGTTGCTGTAGAGGTTATCGAAGGTACTCATCCGTATTTACCAGAAAATATTTTTGCTTGATTTTTAAAGGGAGTTATAATGAAAGATGAAATTATTAATAATGATGGGAAAAAGGAAACCAAATCCAAAAGCGTTTTTCGAAAAGTAAGAGACTTTTTTTCACGTGATAAGTCAAATACAGCTAAAACTGTTTCGACTGAACAAATAGAAAAAAAGAAAAAAAATAAGAAGAAAAAGGATAAGGGAAAAAAGAAAAAAGATAAGACTATTGAAGTAACTCTTACCACGGATTCGGTAAGTTCTGCTTCCAAAGAGCAGAAAACGGTTAGTCCGAAAACAGAAGACAAAAAAAATCAAACAGTAAATGATGACGAAAAGAAAGATTTGAATATCACTGAGATATTTTATTCCATTCAGGGAGAAAGCACATTTGCAGGGCTTCCATGTGTCTTTATCCGACTTCAGGGTTGCAACCTCCGATGTTCTTGGTGCGATACAAAGCATGCTCTAAATGTCAAAAAAGAAAGAAAAAGGATGAATATAGACCAAATCCTTGAAAAAGTAAAAAAATACGATTGCAAAAATATATGTGTTACAGGTGGCGAACCTTTGATGCAAAAAAAAGTTCCTGAACTACTTTCCGTACTTTGCAACAACGGGTTTACTGTCGCACTCGAAACCAATGGATTTTACTCCCTGAAAGAAATTGACAAAAGAGTTTCAAAAATAGTGGACTTCAAATGCCCCGGTTCCAAAATGGAAAAGAAAAATAATTTTGATAACATCGAATACTTCACCCGAAAGGATGAAGTTAAGTTTGTCATCAAAGATAAGGAAGATTACAACTGGGCAAAAAAAATAATTCTGAAACATCAGTTAGCTGACAAAGTAAATTCAGTTCTGCTTTCACCTGTGTTCGGAAAACTTGAGCCAAAGCAACTTTCCAAATGGATGACAAAGGACAATCTGAATGCAAGATTGCAACTGCAGATTCACAAATACATCTGGAATCCGAAGAAGAAAGGTGTCTGAATTTCAATTAATTTAACAATTTCTAATTTAAAAAGATAATTAACAAATAACTGACAAAATGAACAAACACATAGGAATAGCAAAGCATATAGCAACATTAGACAAATGCCTCAATGACTTCAAAGAAGGTAAAGGTTCAATCCTTGCTGTTTCAGGCGAAGAGGGTTACGGAAAAACATATCTACTCGAAGCATTTGCAGAGCGTGCACATGAAATAATGCCGTCTGCCAAAATAATAATCGAAAAAAATGTTTCACCTATTGGCAGTTTCAATATAGCAAACATACAGCCACTTTTACCTTTTATACGGGTAATGGAGAAAATCTTACTCGGCGAGACTTACGACAAATCCTCTGCTATGGCAAAATTCATGAAAAGTGCAGGATTGACTTTTCTCGCTTCTGTCCCTGTAATTGATACTTTGTTCTATGCAGTCAAAGAATTCAGCAGAGACTGGCGGCAATACCAAAAAGACAAATCATCGGAAAAGCGGGGAAAATCTGCAAGCTCCACAACAAAAGAATTCTTCGATACATTCAGCTCAATGGCAGATAAGAAGCAATTAATAATCATGCTCGACGATTTCCACTGGAGCGATGCTCAATCGGTTGAACTACTTGATTTACTCGCTGAAAACATTGCATCAATACAAATAATTATTGTAGTTGCATACCGAAAAAGTATTATTGACAGCCAGGCATCACCACTCATCTCTTTTGTTAGTGACAAAGTCAACAAAGTTCCGAATATCATAGGAATAGAGTTAACAGAACTTAGCAAAAATGATATCAGTCATCTAATAGCAAGCAATTTCGTAAACTATAATGCAAATGAAACATTTGAAGAATGGCTTTATAACAACTCATTCGGAGTACCCGGTGTCGTTGCAGAATACATAAGGTATTTTAAAGTACATTCACCATTTAATTCTGATGGTAGTTTGAATGATAATTTCTTTAACAGCGATTATTTACCTGCAACGATACATTCAGCTTTTTCAAAAACAATTGAAAAATTAGGTGACGAAGACAAAAACATTTTATCTATTTGTGCCTCAGAAGGCAGGGAATGCACAGCTATTGTAATTTCAAACTTGTTGAATACAGATGTTTTGACAACAATAAAAAAGCTACGTTCACTACAGCAAAAGTCAGGAATAATCAGAAGCATTGGTGCACACAACCGCTATGGTGTAAAGACAACAATCTACGAATTCACTCAGGCATTTTACAAAAAATACTTTGAAAGCTTACTTGAATACGAGGAATACGTAGCATTGCACGGACAAATATCAGCATTTTTAAAAACAAAATACAACGAAGCAGAAGCTGAATCTACTAAACACGAGATTGCTCCATACCTCGCCGCACATAGTCTTGAAGCAGGAGACGAAGAAACAGCAAAATCCATGCTCTTGGTTTCCGCCCAAGCCGCTCAAAAATTCGGCAACTCCAAAATAATAAAAGACGTATTCGAAAGATTCTCCGAACTCGGAGTGATTACTGATGAAGACAATCCTGATGCAATTGCAATAAAAGAGATAATGAGGAATCTTGAATCATCAGAAAAAAGCGAAAAACCGACAAATGGCATTACTTCAGACGAAATATCAACAGATGGTAATTATATTGTAGCATCTCAGGACTTTATTGCTGTCAGAAAAGTGGTTGTTGAGTACTATCATAA
>RCNQ01000179.1 GCA_003731675.1 Bacteroidetes/Chlorobi group bacterium ChocPot_Mid | reverse complement strand
GTGGGGATTCGGACACAAAATCGCCTGAATTCCCTCTTTTTTTTTATTAATGCCAGGAAATCAATTTGGTTTATAAAAAATATTAATTATAAGATTTGATTGCTTCTTCGACAGTGTCCTCAAGATTGAATAAATCTGTTAACTGCGAGATGTTGAGCATAGACTTGACTACATCCTGTGCCCCAACCAAAGTAATAATTGTATCATTTTCCTTCAATTGTCTGTGAGCAAGCAACAAAGCTCCAAGTCCGCTCGAATCAATATATTCAACTGCCGATATATCCAAAATCAATCCCTTGATGGTTGGCTGACATAAAATTAGCAATTCGGCTTTAAGCTGTGGAGAATTTTCAGAATCCAGATTCTTACTTTTTAAAGTAAAAATCACATATCCGTTGTTGTTTTCGATTGAAAAGTTCATCTCTTATCTTAATTTATTGAAAAAAATTCTTAATTTGTTCTGCAAGTTAAAAACAATTTTCTTTTTATTGAAATTAATTTTGAAAATATTGAAAAAAATTGATAATATTTTGGTTATTAGATTAAGCTCGATGGGTGATGTAATATTAACAACATCATTTATCCGACAGTTAAGAAATAAATTCACTGATACTCGAATTGATTTTATTACATCAAAATCATTTGCAGAAATTTACAAATTCAATCCGAATATTAATACTTTGTGGGAGTATGATAAACAATTTAAATTAAATGAAATTGCTGAGTTAAAGAATCATATTAAAATGGATTTAAAAGGCAGAAGATATGATTATGTGATTGATTTACAAAAAAACTTGCGTTCCAAAATATTAAGAAGTGGTTTGGGTGATAAGTATTTGTTAATAAATAAATTGCGTCTTAACAAGCTTTCGTTGGTTTATTTTAAAAAACCTATACTTAAAAAAATTATTCCAATCCCGGAATTATATAGGCTTACTGCGAATCCGCTTTTAGTTGATGATGATGGTGAAGGTTTGGAAATATGGCTAAAAAGCGACCCGAAATATTATTTTACTCCCAAAAATAGCGATAGTAAAAAAATGAAAATAGCTGTTGCTCCCGGAGCTTACCATTTTACTAAGCGATGGCAGAAAGAAAAATACCTTGAATTAATAAAAAATCTCAAAAATAATTTCAATGCTGAAATAATATTAATAGGGGGTCTCCAAGATAAAGAAGTTACTGACTGGTTAAAATCGCAAATTGATTTTGAATATGAAGATTTTTCAGATTCTACTTCAATTTTGAAAACCACCGAGGCAATAGATAATTCGGATTTATTGATTTCAAATGATACTGGTGTTATTCATATTGCCGCTGCACGCAAAGTACCTGTGTTAGCTATATTCGGTTCCACAGTTAAGGAGTTCGGATTTCTTCCTTTCAGAACAAAATACAAAATAGTTGAAAAAGGAGTATCTTGTCGTCCTTGTACTCATTATGGATTAGATAAATGCCCAAGAGGACATTTTGATTGTATGAGTAAAATTACCGTAGATGACGTTTTAAAAGCTTTCAGTAATTTTGTTGAAACGGAGCTGGAATTTTAACAGTTAACCAATTTCAATTATTCCTATATGAATTCGTTAATTTCACGAGGAAAAATTAAATTATGAAGACAGCAGTATTATTATCGGGTGGTGTTGATAGTTCCTTAGCTTTAAAATTATTGAAGAGTGAGGGATATGATGTTACAGCTTTTTACCTGAAAGTATGGTTGGAAGACGAGATGTCTTTTCTTGGTGATTGTCCTTGGGGTGAAGATATCGAATTTGCAAGTGCTGTTTGCAGACAACTTGATGTACCTCTTAAAATAATTCAAATGCAGAAAGACTATCATAATATAATTGTTGATTATACAATTAAAGAATTAAAAGCAGGCAGGACACCAAGCCCTGATGTGCTTTGCAACCGACACATAAAATTTGGTAGGTTTCTTGATAAAATTGATGATAGTTTTGAATTAATAGCTTCCGGGCATTATGCTCAAGTTGAAAATAAAAATGAGCAATATTTTCTTAAGAGTGCTCCTGATGCTGTAAAAGATCAAACCTATTTTTTATCCTATTTGAAACAAGAGCAACTAAAGAAAATTATTTTTCCGATTGGTAAATTTAATAAAAATGAAGTTAGGAATTTAGCACAAAAACATAATTTGCCCACTAAATCAAGGAAAGACAGTCAAGGTATTTGCTTTCTTGGTAAGATTCCTTATAACGAATTTGTAAAATACCATTTAGGAGTGAAAACAGGTGATATTATTGATATTCAAACAGGTAAAAAATTGAGTAGTCATCAGGGTTATTGGTACTACACAATCGGACAAAGACACGGAATTGGTCTTGGTGGAGGTCCCTGGTATGTAGTTAAGAAAGATATTGAGAATAACATAATCTATATTTCAACTGAAAAACTTAATCAAAGTGTTTTCAGGGATAAATTTTTTGTAAGAGATATTAACTGGATACCGTATGCTCCAACGAAGTTGAATTTACAAGTTAAGCTAAGGCATGGACCAAAAAAATATGATTGCAAGTTGGATATTGCTAATGATTCGACAGTAAAGGTAGAAATAGATGGTGAAGATGAAGGTATAGCATCAGGACAGTTTGCTGTTTTCTATGATGGTGATTATTGTCTTGGCGGTGGAGTTATTGATTTAATAATCAAATAAGATACTGAAATACTGAGTAATTAGCCATTAATTACAAAAAAATCGGATTGGCTATTTGTTAAAACCAGCTATCATCGGGAGTCAATAAAAATAAATTCTTTTTATTTTGGCATAATGTTTGTATAATTGTATTATATAATTTAATTTATAATAAATTTCGGTTAGTAAATGATACCTGATATGCAAATAATGGAGAAAAATCCAACTGAGAGATTTTTTAACAGGGAAATAAGTTTAATTGAGTTTAATAAAAGAGTCTTAGCAGAAGCCGAAAGCAACCAACATCCTTTGCTCGAAAGATTAAAATTTATAGCAATCGTTAGCTCAAATTTTGATGAGTTCTTTATGATAAGGGTAGCAGGTTTAAAAAGGCAGGTGTCCGCAGGTTTGACAGAATTATCTTTTGACGGGATGACACCAAAGGAGCAACTTACTGAAATTCGTAAAAGAATGCTACCTTTATACAAGAGACAAGAAGAATTGTTAATGGACGAAATTCTTCCCGCACTTGAGAGAGAAAATATATTTATTGATGATTACAGCAAATTAAACGATGATGATAAAACTTTTTTAAAACAGCATTTTAACGAGTCTATTTTACCTGTTCTGACGCCCTTGAGTTTGGATTCAGCGCATCCGTTCCCCAAACTTGTTAATAGGAGTTTAAATATTGCTTTTTCACTTCTCGACACAGACAAGAGGGTACCTGAAAAAAAGGTAGCTTTTCTGCAGGTTCCATCTGTACTTCCCAGATTAATCAGATTGAAGAAAAACGATGGAATACATCTGATTTTGATAGAAAATGTGATAAGAGCCCATGCTGGAGAATTATTTCCAGGTTTGGAAATTATTAGTACGAGTACATTTCGGGTAACAAGGGATGCTGACTATGAAATTGCAGAAGATGAAGCTGAGGATTTATTGACTGAAATCGCTGAACATATCAAAATAGCACGTTGGGGAAGTGCAGCAGTGCGATTGGAAGTTTGTGCTGAAATGGAAGAAGAAATGATTGAATTTTTGCGTACTTCACTTGAACTTGAAAAAGAAGATATTTATATTCATAAAAGACCATTGAATATGCCTGACTTTATGTCAATGCTTAAAATTGAGAAAAGGCATTTGAAAGATATACCGTTCCAGACACGAGTACTTCCTGAATTAAGAGATGATAATAACAGTATTTTTGATGTAATTAAAAACAAGGATTTGATTGTTCATCATCCTTATGATTCCTTTACTAATAGTGTTTTGCGTTTGTTGAATGAAGCGGCTGATGATAAAAATGTCTTGGCTATAAAAATCACTCTTTACAGAGTAGGTAGTAATTCACCTGTTGTTGCCGCACTAAAAAGAGCCGCAGAAAATGGCAAAGATGTAACGGCATTTGTTGAATTGAAAGCAAGATTCGATGAAGAAAATAATATTATATGGGCTAAAGAACTTGAAATGGCAGGTGCTCACGTTGTTTATGGTGTTTTAGGTTTGAAGACACATTGCAAGATAGCAATTATTGTTCGCAAGGAACAAGATTCACTGAATACATATTTACATCTTTCAACAGGCAATTACAATCATGCTACTTCAAGATTATATACAGACATAGGATTATTAACCAATAACAAAAACTTTTCGAAAGAAGCAATATATCTTTTTAATTATTTAACCGGTTATTCTTATCTTAAAGAATGGAAAAGTTTTTTTGTAGCACCAATAAACCTTAGACGTTCCATAATAGAGCTAATCAATCGTGAAACAGAATTTCATTCTGAAGAAAATCCCGGATTAATAATTGCAAAAATGAATTCGCTTGCACATAGCGAAGTAATAAATGCACTTTACAGAGCATCAAGAAAAGGAGTTAAAATCAAATTGCTTGTTCGTGGTGTTTGCTGTCTGAAACCAGGTGTTCCCGGACTTAGCGAAAATATTGAAGTACGGAGTATCTTAGGAAGATTTCTTGAGCATAGCCGTGCTTTCTATTTCAAAAATTCAGGTAAATCTGAATTCTATCTTTCCAGTGCGGATTGGATGACAAGAAATTTGCATAAAAGAGTTGAGTTGATGTTCCCTATTCACGAACCTGCTTTGCAAGATAAAATTATGACTTTGTTGGATATTTACTGGAAAGACAATACCAAATCGTGGAGACTGTTACCAGATGGGAATTATGAGAAATTAAAACCTGCAGATGGAGAACAGCCATTTTGTGCGCAGGAATATTTGCTTAATGAAATTAAACGCAAAATCAAAAGTGCAAAGCTAAAAGACAATCTTTAAATTTAAATTTTTGTTAAAATATTTATTTTTATTTTCGTTCGACGTTAATGTGATTTTGGTAAAAGCATCCGTAGCTCAATTGGATAGAGCATCTGACTTCGGATCAGAGGGCTGGGGGTTCGAGTCCCTCCGGGTGTACTTTTTTAAAAATAGTTTTTGCTACATTGATTAAATATTGAATAGATTGGGTAGAATATTAAAATACAGTTTAGTTATTATCTTACTTTCTTCATCTTTTGTTTTCTCACAAAGTTTGATGAAAGTATTGAATTATAAGATAACTGAATTTCCACAGGTAAATTCTGAAGTATTTGTTTTGAAAAGCAAGTATTTGCCGGTAAATGATTTAAAAATTGAAGATTTAAAAATAACTAATGGCAACAACAATATCCCGTTAATCAGTGTAGTTAATCAGGAACAAAATCCTTATCCTTCAGTATCTTTGACTATTTGTTTCGATTTGGCGACCGGTGCTTCAACAGGGAGTGAAAATAAATTCAATTTAGCTAAATATGCAGCTAAATTATTTGCTAAAAATGTGCTTAACGGGAAATCAGAATGTTCTTTGACTAGTTTTAACCAATTCAGTTATATTAATTTAGATTTCGTTCAGGATAGCAACCAACTGATAAATTCCATTGAGGATTTTTCACAATCAAAAACATCTAACTATGCCACAGGGTTAATTAATTATCCTATTGGTGCAATAGCTCAAGCAGATAAGGGGCAATTCAAAAAAACGCTTGTGATTATTACAGACAGGAAAAATGTTCCTTTATACACTTACATAACCGAATTATTGAATCAAAGAAATATCAGGTTGTATTGTATAACAATCAGTGATAAAGTTAAGGAAGAATTCCAATTGATTTGCGATTCCACACAAGGAAAATATTTCGGAGAAATTAACGATTCTCTGGATGTTTTAAAATCTGTAAACTCCTGTTTGAGTTTTATTTATGGATATAAACCTTCTTTAATATCATGGAAGTCCCTTCAGAATTGCTCACAATTTAATACTATAAAATTTTCAAATATTAAAAATTCTTCAGAAGATTCAATATTATTCGAATTACCTGAACAATACAGACCATATTATGAGATAGAGCCGAAGTACTTGAGTTTCAGTGCGGTTCTACCTGGATTTTCAAAAGACTTGGATGCAACGATAACTGCTAAGAATTCTGATTTATTAATCAATGGATTACAGTTTACCTCACCATATTTCAAGGTAATCAAAGGTGCTCCTGATATGAATAATCCAGTCTTAAGGATAATAAAAGATGTGCCACATCAAATAACAATCAGGTTTACACCAGCGGATTCAGCATTAGTATTCGACAGCTTGATTGTTTTTTCGAATGCTTGCTATGGTCAAGCATTGCTGGTTACAGGAGGATTCCCCAATACACCACCAAAACAAAGAAATTTAAAATTAACAAAACCAATTTGTGGTGAAACTCTGTTGATTGGGGATACAATCTCTGTTGAATGGACAGGACTTTTACCAAATGATGTTATCCAACTTGAATATAGTCTGGACGGAGGAAGTAACTGGAATGTTCTGGCTAAAAATGTTAATGGTTTAAAATATAACTGGAGTGTTCCAAATACTATAACGAATAGTTGCTTAATAAGAGCAATACAGCTATGGCCTAATAATGTTGGGCAAACAATGGATTTGTGGCATAGGAAAGGGGTGAATACCGCAAATTTTAATGAAATTGGAGATATGGTGGTTTCAGCAAGCTCGGATACTACAGTTAAGGTCTGGAATTCTAACAATGGTTTTGAACTGCATCGTTTGATAGGTCATACTTCTTCTGTAAGATGGGCAAATTTCAGTCCTGATGGGAATCTCATAATAACTGCAAGTGATGATTCGACTGTTAAAATATGGGATATCAGCAATCCTGAGGAAAAATTCAGTAAAGATATTTTTACGCTCAGAAAGCATAAGGCAGAAGTTAAATCAGCAAACTATTCACCTGATGGAAAATATATTGTAACTGCCTCCTGGGATGGTACTGCTAAAATATGGGATGCAAAAACAGGTGATTTTATAAGGGATTTAACAAGGGAATCATATAGACTATGGTATGCTGAATTCAGTCCTGATGGCAAATATATTTTAACAGTTGGTAATTCAAGCGATATAAATATTTGGAAAACTGAAAGCTGGGGTTTGTATAAAACTTTATCTCTTAATAATGGAAGTGTAATTCATGCTAATTTCAGTCCTGATGGTGCTAAGGTTGTTTCAGCAGGTTGGTTTGGCAAGGCATTAATGTGGAATATTGAGTTGGGAGATACTCTGTTTTCTGTAACACATTCAGATACGATATCAGGAATTAATCCTATCAACTCAGCAAGTTTTGATTATACCGGGAAGTATTTTCTGACTACTTCTGTTGATAAGTCAGCCAGAATGTGGGACGCTAAAACCGGAGAACTTGTTAAAATATTAAAGGAACATTCAAATTCTGTTCAATTCGCTGTGTTCAATTTTGATGGTAGCAGAATATTAACTTCCAGTTGGGACAGTACTGCTAAAATCTGGAACTTGGATAAAAGAGATTTGCAGATGGATTCAACCGATTGTCCGATTGGAATAAATAAAGTTAATTTGTTTGTTCAGGACCACAAATTACCTGATGTGATTACGGGTCAATCAAATCAATTTACTCTTGATACTTTTATTATAAATCTTGCTGACTATCCTGTGAAAATTAAGGGTATGAGAATAACAGGCAGAGATACAAATGATTTTCAAATTTTTGAGAATAGTTTATATGATAAGGTTGATTCTTTAGCTGTTTTACCTTTGGATATTACTTTTTCACCTTCTGAAAACGGGCTAAGGGAATGTATTGTTGAAATTGATGTACCAGGGAAGACTTATAAATCAAAAATAAGCGGGAACGGCTTTCAGCCAGAAATAGCTAAATCAACAGATTATATTGATTTTGGAAAAGTCGAACTGGGTGATATTAAAGACACAACATTGAATTTTTTAATAAAAAATGTTTCACGTAAAAATGTAAAGATACTATCTGTTACTATTCCAGGTCCTGATACTGACCATTTTTATATACTTGATGGAGCTGAAGCAGTTACGCTTGCTCCAAATGAGGGTAAAAATTTTACTATCAGGTTTTTGCCTGAAAAAAAGGAACGCTATAATTCGATAATTTCAATAAAGTATGATGCTTATGGTCAGGAAGCGATAATTCCACTTTTAGGAGAGGGT
>RCNQ01000013.1 GCA_003731675.1 Bacteroidetes/Chlorobi group bacterium ChocPot_Mid | reverse complement strand
ATTCACTATTCACTATTCACTATTCACTATTCACTATTCACTATTCACTAAACTAATGGCTTCCTCCAAAGTCTCGGTAATATCGAAAACCAACGTAAGTTTAGTAATCATAAATATATTTTCTATTGACTTGTTCAGTCCGCATAGCAGAATTTTCCCCCCACGCTTTGCAAAGCTTGCATGAGCTGAAATCAGCACCCCTAAGGCAGTCGAATTCAGATAAGTTACCTTCTCAAGAGAAATAATTACTTTATTCTTCTTCTCCTGAGAAAGCTTTGTTACCAAATTCTTGAGTTCTTCAGTTTCATCGCCACCGATAAACTGACCTTTCAAATGAACAATGGTACCACCAATCTGTTCTTCAACTTTAATCTGAGACATAACTCACATCCTTAATTAAGTAATAAAATAATTTTTCAATAACTACCAAGCCATAGTTTTCAAAACTAAGAAATTTTTGTTAATTTTTAATAAAATTTAGCAATTATCTCAAAAAATTTCAAAGAACGTATCTTTAATTAGTTAGACACAGGAAATGAGCTAAAGGTTACAAAATTAAGTAAATTGTATTATTTTTTTAAATAATTAATTGGTTTATTAATCAGAGGTCACAATTCAATGAATTCTTCAGTCTTTATATTCGTTTGCTTTAAAATAGATTTCAAAGTACCTATCTTGAAAGTACCGGGATGATTGGGAATAGTAGTTCTTAGTTTTTTTACAGGGTGATACCAGATTTCATGACTTCCCTTGGCTTGCCTGTCAAAAACAAATCCGGCGGCTTTTAACTTTTTTATTAAGTCGTTGTATGTAATACCAGCCAGAATACTCATAATGAAACAGCAACCGGAATTCTTAATTTCATTTTCTTTGATTTCCTGTCTATTTGACTTTTAATCTTTTCAGGCAAGGGGTCATTATGTTCAATGTATGACTCGATTAATTTTCGTGCAACATCCTGAGCAATTTCCTGAGCTTCATAGTAAGTTCTGCCTTCTGCCAATAAACCGGGCAAATCATCAGATAAAGCAAGAAATCCACCTTCTTCGAGTGGCTCTATTTTTATATCTATAACTATATTAGTCATTTTAAATCCTTTTTTTTAGATATATAACAATGCAAATATAAAAAAATTGTATTATTTTTTTCCAAACTTTCGGAAAGTTTTCTTTCTCTTAACTCAGCAACACCGCTATTTTCGATAATACTTCGTTTACTTGTTTGTCGGGTAGTTTGGCTATAAAGGTTGCTTCACGAACTCTCCAATCGAGATTTTTTATCTGGTCGGATAAAATAACCCCTGTAATTGGAAGCTTGTCAGGTAATAAGACTTCAAAAGGATATCCTTTTATTTGAGAAGTAACTGGACAGAAAAGAGCCAAACCGACTTTTTCATTATATTCAATTGGAGTTAATACTAAAGCAGGTTTTTTGCCTGATTGTTCGTGTCCGGATTGAGCTTCAAAATTTAACCAGACCAAATCTCCACGGTGGGGAACATATTTTTTCTTCATTACCAGACCTCATTACCGATGGGAGGTCCTGTTTCAATGTCATTGTGAATATTATTTTTATTCACCATTGAAAGCAAATCTTTAAGTTTAATCTTTTGTTTTTTTATTGGTATTATCTTGATATAATCTTTTTCCAGTCGTAGTTCGAGTAGCGAACCGTCGTTAATATTCAGATGTTCCGCCATTACCTTTGGTAACCGAATCCCAAGAGAATTCCCCCATTTTTTTGATATAGTTTCCATTATTTAAAAAAAATGTTTATACAATGTATATACAAAAATATGAATATTTGTATAATAAAAAAAATAATTATGACTTTTTTTGATTAATTTAGCTTATTGTATAAATTACATTTACTTAAAACTTTTTTTAAAACAAGAAATTAAAAATTTACATGGGATTATTTGATAAATTTAAAGAAAAAGTCAGCCAGGCTATGCAATCTACTGGTGATGCTCTGGGCTTTACAAAATTAAAACAAGGTCTTGAAAAAACCAGAAGCTCGTTTTTACATAACCTCCAAGGTATTCTTGGTATCGGAAGAAAGATAGATGAAACTCTTATTCAGGAAATCGAAGATTTGCTGATTTCAGCGGATGTCGGCGTCCAAACATCTGATTTAATCATTGATTCGCTACGAAAACGTGTTAAAGAAGAAGGTCACGAAAACGCCGATGACGTTTTCAATATGTTGAAAGAGGAAATTCACGGTATGTTGCTCAAATCTCCTTCTGCCAGCAATGATGCTGACTACTCAATAGACGAAAACAACAAACCACATACTATAATGGTTATCGGTGTGAACGGTGTAGGCAAAACAACAACAATAGGGAAACTTGCCTACAACTACAAAAATGCAGGTAAGCAGGTTTTAATTGGTGCGGCAGACACCTTCCGTGCCGCCGCAAATGAACAGCTCGAAGTCTGGGCAGAGCGTGCCGGTGTTCCTATTGTCCAGCAGGCACCAGGTGCAGACCCTGCCGCTGTTGCTTTCGATACTTTGAAATCTGCACAAGCAAAAGGTTTCGATGTTGTGATAATTGACACAGCAGGCAGACTCCACAATAAAAGCAACTTAATGGCTGAACTGAGCAAAATCAACCGCGTAATGAAAAAGCTTAAAGATTCTGCTCCCGATGACGTTTACCTCGTACTCGATGCTACCACAGGACAAAATGCCCTACAACAAGCAAAAGAATTTTTGAAAGTTGCCGACATCACCGGCATTGTTCTTACCAAACTTGACGGTACTGCAAAAGGCGGAATTGTTCTTGCTATTGCCAATGAATTAAAAATACCTGTTCGTTACATCGGTGTAGGGGAGAAAATAGACAATCTGCAGGTTTTCGACCCGGATTATTTTGTTGAAGCTTTATTTGGCACTTAATAGATTGCTAAGATAAATACTTACTTAACATTAAAAAAGCCCTGTTTTTAGGACAGAGCTTTTTTTATTCATAACTTAGCTGACTGCTTTCAGCTTTTTGATTTCGCCAGTTCCGTCAATATCCTTTTTAATTCTTTCCGGTTCGCCAAGATACTTAACATTTCCGCTTCCTTTGATTTTAACTTTTAAATCCTTCTCTACAAAAGTCTTGGTTTCACCCGAACCATTCACAAGTATATCGCAATACTTCGAAAGCAATTCAGAAGCATTAACATTTCCCGTGCCACTTACTTCTATGATTGTTGATTCTGAACTCCCATTCACCTTGATATTACCAGAACCCATAATAAGCAAACCAACTTTTTGCGATGCGACATCAGTAAGAACAATATTTCCTGAACCACTTATTTTCAGATTAAGTTCATCTGTGATTAAAGGTGTAAAATTGTAGATATTCCCAGAACCGAAGACTTTCAATGAATTAATATCTTTCATTGTTATATAAATATTCATTTTATCAGGACAAATTCCTGTTTCTGAAAATATGTTAAGACTGTTATTGTCAACGTTAGTCTTAATTTCGTCAATAACATCTTTTGCGGCTTCAATCGTTACGCTTGGAGCTTCTCCCTGACTGATAAACACATTGCCGGAAGTCATTAGTTCGACAGATTCGAAGTACGATAAATTTCTAATCTGGTAGTCTATTTCACCACTACCTTTTTGACAGCTGTTAATTGAGTTGCAGGATAACATTATTACTAATGACAATGCAACAACAAATATTGAAACGAATTTTTTCATGGCTTTATTCCTTAAATTTGTTAATGAAATTATTTAATCCGAGTCCAATATCTGTGAGTCCTAAGTGTATTACGAAATAGGATTGAATAAGTTTCAAAAATATTTTTTTGGGAAATTAAGCTATAAACTAAGAATCAATTCTGCTGTTTTCTCTGCCGCATCAAGTTTTGCTAACTTCATGGCTTCTGTTTCCATTGATTTGATTTTTTCTGTGTCGCAAATTAAATCCTCCAGAACCTTGTATAATTTTTCTTCTGCTTCGCTGTTATTCAAAAGAACGGCGGCTCCTTTTTTTGCAAAAACTTCTGCGTTGCGTAATTGTTCCTGATTCGATGCTGAAGGTAATGGTATTAAAACGGATGCCTTTCCACAAACTGAAAGCTCTGCTACAGTTGTTGCTCCAGAGCGACAAACTACCAGGTCTGATGCGGAATAAGCCATCGCCATATTATCTATAAAAGGCACGATTTTTAATTTTTCGTTATTCGTTTTTTCTGTTTTGTATAAATCACCTGTTTGCCATATAAATTGAATATCTTTATCCTTAAAATGTTCTATCACTTTTTCTGTTGCTTTATTTATTGTCAAAGCTCCAAGAGACCCACCAAAAATCAATACAGTTTCCTTTTCCGGAGATAAACCGAATTGCTTTCTTGCTTGCTCTTTGTCCAGTGATTGCAACATATTTTCCCGCACAGGATTTCCAAAAAATTTTATTCTGTCTTTCTCTATCCCTTCAAGATATTTTTCTGTTTCTGCAAACGACGTTATTATAAATGTAGCTTTTTTGGATAAAGCTTTGATTGTTTTCCCTGGATTCACATTTGATTCCATAAGAACAAGAGGTATCTTTTCCTTAGTTGCCGCTACTCCTGCTGGATAGCTTATGTATGCTCCTGTACAAAGAATTGCCTGTGGTTTAAATTTTTTTATTTCTTTTCTGCATATTTTTATTGATTTCCATATTTTATAAGGCAACAACCATGAGTTCAAAGAAAATATTCCAGAATATCCTGTTATTGGCATTGTTATTAATTCGTATCCCGACTGAGGAACAATTTTGGATTCAATTCTGTTTGCTGTGCCAAAAAATTTTACTTCAATTTTCTTAACATATTTTTCTAACTTTTGTACTACTGCTATTGCGGGAAAAAGATGACCACCAGTTCCACCTGCGGCAACCATTATCTTAAAATTTTCTTTCATTAAAAATTATTCAATTTATATTTCCACAAAATTATTTTGCGTTTTCCACATCTCATTTTTTCTTATACAAATCTTGTTGAAAATTTCCATTTATTAAAGCAATTCATAAATTTCTAACAAATATGTTAATAAAAAAAACTTTTTCTACATAATTTTCAACAGGTATATAAAATAAACACAAAACATTCATCTAATATTTTCATAAACTTACAAAAATCCAAATGTTTTCTTTCAACTTTTCAACAGTGATTACATATAGAATAAAATCAGTAATGAAAATCTATATTTTATTTATAAAATCAAAGTTTGTGTATTTCTGTAAAACTTCTGGAATTTCTATTTTATCACCTTTGTAATAATTCTCAAGTATGGCAACCATAATTCTTGGAGTTGCAAGACCACTACCATTCAAAGTATGAACAAACTCTGGTTTTGAATCGTGTGTTGGTCTGTATCTGATATTTGCCCTTCTTGCCTGAAAAGCTTCAAAATTGGAACAACTCGAGACTTCAAGCCATTTCTGTTCAGCAGGAGACCATACCTCCAAATCATAAGTTTTTGCACTCGAAAAGCTTGTATCTCCCGAGCAAAGCAAGATTACTCTGTAATGCAGTTTCAATGCCTGAAGTAGTTTTTCCACGTCGCAAACCAGTCCTTCCAACTCTTCATAGGAATTTTCCTGTGTGCTGTATTTTACCATTTCTACTTTATTAAACTGATGCACCCTGAGCAATCCTTTGGTATCTTTACCATAGCTTCCGGCTTCTCTGCGGAAGCAGGGAGAATACCCACAATATTTCACAGGTAAATCATCAGGTCTTAAAATTTCATTTGAATGTAAATTAGTTATTGGTACTTCAGCAGTCGGAATCAGATAGAAATTATCATTTTCGATTTTATACATATCCTCTTCAAGTTTTGGTATTTGTCCTGTACCTATCATTGATTCACGATTAACCATAAATGGAGTCATAACTTCCTTATAACCTGAAATCCCTGTATTGAAATCAAGGAAAAAATTAATCAACGCACGTTCAAGTTTAGCACCTAATCCGGTATAAACAGCAAAACCTGAACCTGAAATCTTTGCCGCTCTGTCAAAATCAATAACACCAAATTGCTTAGCTATTTCAATATGGTCAATGTCTATTTTTGGTTTTGGTTCTCCCCAGCTTCTCACAACTAAATTATCCTCAGACGTTTTACCTATTGGTACTGAGTTGTGTAACATATTGGGAATAAATATTTGTATATCGAGAATCTCTTTTTCAATTTGAGAAAGCTCCTCATCAAGTAATTTGATTTTATCAGAAACTTCTTTCATAGCTAATATCTTATCGTCAGCATTCTGACGGGATTTTTTCAGCTCAGCTATTTCTCTTGAAACTATATTTTTCTGATTTTTCAGCTCCTGAGCTGTTTGGATATTCACTCTTCTTTTTTCATCTAAGACAAGAATGTTATCAACATTGGCTTTTTCATTTTTATTTACAATATTTTGTCTGACCAAGTCAATATTTTCCCTAATAAATTTTAAATCAAGCATTTATCTTTAAGAATTTTTATTAAACAAATAAATAAACTACAAAATTACTTAAATTAATTTAAAAACAGCTATTTTTGAATTTAGAAAATAATCTGTTGTTTAAAATAGAAAAATTATATAATTTGACATTTACGTATTAATAACAATTTGAGAACAGCAATGGGTGTTGTTAAAGAATTTAAAGAATTTGCAATGCGAGGCAATGTGGTTGACCTTGCTGTTGCAGTCATTATCGGTGGTGCATTTGGAAAAATTGTAGCATCTTTTGTTGCTGATGTTCTTATGCCACCCATTGGAATCTTGCTTGGAGGAGTTGATTTCACTTCCTTTGCAATTACCTTAAAGCAGGCAGTCGGAGACAAACCAGCAGTTACTTTAAACTATGGCAAATTTATTCAAACTGTTGTTGATTTTCTTATAATTGCTTTCTCGATTTTTATTATGGTTAAGTCACTCAACAGTTTTAAGAAAAAACAGGAAGAAGCCCCGGCTACTCCTCCTGAACCAACGAATGAAGAAAAATTACTTACAGAAATTCGTGATTTACTTAAGGAAAAAAGATAAATATTTTGATTAAATAAATAATGACATTATCAAAAAGATAATTTAGATGAAATGCAGGAAGAAGAATTAAAAAAACAGAGAGTTTATACTCGCAGACTTGATTTTTACTGGCAATATATTGCAGTCTATGCTATTGCTCTTCTTGTCTATGCACTTATGAAAGGCACCGTAAGTGAAAAAACCATTTCCTTTGAATTTTGGGACCCTGTTGTTCTGCTATTACTGGTCTTCATTATTTCTACAAATGCCGCATTAATATATCAGTACATAAAAAGGAAATCCATAATTATTAGCGATAACGGTTTCTCACTCAAAACAAGATTTAAGGAAAAGAATTATCCGCTAAATTTAATCAGAAGAATTGCTTTCAGCAGAGAAAGACGGATAAGAACAAAAAAACCTGCAAGAATGATTAAAATCAGACTACATAACAGAAGATTTCCTCTTCGCATCCGACCGTCAGCTTTCACAAACGAAAAAGAAATGGAATCTGATTTTATTAAATTAAAAAAAATTTTAAGAGAATATCGGAATTTAGCAAAGTAATTTGATGAAAAAAATTGGCATAATAATTTTTCTACTGTCATTTATCAGCTCTTACTCTCAATCGGGACCAATCAAGAATTTCCGTATTCTCGATTCGCTTATACAGAAACAAGCCATACTTTTTGCTGAAATAATTAAAACAAAAAATATAAATAAAATAAGATTGAATTTTTCTGAAAACCCTGCATCATGGCTTGTTAAACAGCATTTTTATTCCGCTTTTACAGAAAAGAAAATTGAAGTGAATTATGAATCTGACACAGGAAATCCCATATTAAATGTTAATATAAAAACCATCGCAATTGATTACCTGCTTTACAATCAGGATAATGATTCGTTAATAAGAAATGCAACTGTTGACATAGACGCAAATTTATCATCATCGGGGAATATCGAAATTATCAGCAACGGTAAAAGTTTGTTTAAAGATATCATCTCACGCGAAGATATTAATTTTATTAAAAGCGACAATGAATTTGCTAACGCACCTGTCCCAGAAAAAAAGAAAACTTTTTTCGAGGAAATAGCGATTCCTTTTGTTGTGGTTACCACTGCAATTTTAACCGTAGTGATTTTATTTACAGTCAGGTCAGGTTAAAGAAAAAAAGCATCTAACTTCTAATTGCTTTTAGCTTTCTGCTTTAAGCTTTATTAAATATTCCTTATATTAGAACAGAAACGAGTGCATCTCCGCTACTTCCTCAAGGTAAATGCTTTTCTCAGATTATTTAATTTTAAAAAAAACGGATTATTCTTTGGTATGCTTGATGTTTCATTAACAAATCGAACATCTTCAATTGTATAAAATGCATTCGGATTGAATCTGTTTATTATTGAAATTAACTGTGGAACTTCTTTCCTTTTTAATACAAGAAAAATTATTTTAACATCACCAAACCTGCCTTCAGCATCCATAGTCGTCAAATAATAATCATTAATCAAAAGATACTCAAGCAAATCTGTTGAGTCTCTTTTTGTTATAATTCTTATTACTACTTTTCCAATGGATAATTTATTTTCAATGAAAACACCAACATAAGTTCCGGTAGCAAAACCTGAGGCATAGCCAAGATAATTCATAAAGTTCGTAAGGTTTTGCATTATCTGTCCAATGGCAATTATCCATATTAAGACTTCAATAAAACCCAGCACAGCCGCTAATCCCCTTATTCCTTTGCTTACAAGTATTATTCTGATTGTGCCAAGACTTACATCAATAATTCTTGCACAAAAAATAAATAATGGCATTATTACCCAATGCAAAATTGTGGGGTCAACTCCGGAAAATATATCCATAAGATTTATTTTTCAATAATTAAACTTATCAGATACTAAATTAATATCTTTTGATAGAATAAAAAAGATTAATCGAGAGAGTATGTACCTAAAAACTTGAATTCTCCTTTGATTTCTCCAAAAACAAAAGATTTTATCAACTCTACAACTTCGTCTCCTTCATAATCCAAATCATCGAATTTTTCAGAATCCAAATCCATACCAAAATCCCTGTCTCTGTCAAAATCATCATAAAAACTGTCTTCTTCCTCTTCCTTGTAGTAGTCATCTTCGATTGGTCTGTCAGCTGAATAAGCCACATTAAGCACATAAACAGTATTCAGCGATTCTGGTAATATGAGAAGTTCAAAAGGACCAATACCCGGTGTCTTTGAGTTCTTTGCTATTGACTTCAGCAATGTAAATTTGGAAGTCAATATTGCATCTACTGCGGTTTCATCAAATGTTTCGTGGTAGTTATCAAGAAAATCCTGCTTGTCTTCATCAGATAAAAAATAGCAAAATTTAGCAACTTCCTTTTTATTACCTGTCGCAACAGCAGATTGAAATTGCTTCCAGAATGTCTCGCTGAAATAATTTGTTTTCATATTTATTTTTAAAATTGTGAAAAAATATTTTATTCAGACTATTATTAAAAAAAACTATTTTAGAAATATTTTCATTCAACAACATAGAAACCAAGAAATTTAAATTTCCCGATTATTTTACCAAACACATATATTCTGTCATAAGCTATCTTCGACTCATCATCTTCATACTCTCCTTCGACTGTGAGAATATACACCTCTTTTATATCTTCAGGCAATCCAAGAATATCAAATGGGTTGTCATGAAGCTCATCTGATACTCTTTGCACTTTCTCCAAATCATAAATTGATGAATTCTTGATTTTGTCTATTACCTCGCTATCGAAAAAAAGAGAAAAACTGAAATACTCTTTTTCAGCTTCAACTGGAAAGAATGTGAGTTTCAAGACAGCTGAATCTTTTTTTTCGGTTACTGCTGTCTGGAAACTTTTCCAAAATGACTTTAATTCCTTATCCTGAGAATAGGAATTAAAACTAATCTCCATAAAAAAAATCAGAAATATTAATACTTTTATCTTCATTTTAGTTTATTCAAAAAATTATAATAATTACTACAAGAAAAAAGTATTCCAAAAAACTCCTGAAATAAAAAAATATTTATTTAAGAAATAATTATAGTAAATTTGTAATAATTTTTAAAATATATTGGAGAACAAAGATGCTAAGAAATTTATTATTAATTTGCTTTGCAGGAATTATCGTTTTAACTTCCTGTAGCGAGAACTCAACAACACCAGATTTAACAAATGGATTAAACTTCACAATGTCAGGTGCTGTATCAGGTAAGTTTTCTTCCTCCTCAGCAACCGCAGTAACTGCAACGGTTGACGGCAAACAGGTTCTTACTGTTACAGGAACGATGCTTATTAACGGGAACAATGTTACTGCTGTGATAAATCTTTTTTCACCTGCAAAAGGTACTTATGATTTAACATTGCAAAATGTTACTGACCCGCCTGTATTGTGTACGATAAATGTAACAGGAGGTTCCACCTATATTTCTACAACAGGAACTTTGAAATTAACAGAATACGGGACATCACTCGGTTCGAAAGTTAAAGGAACTTTTAGCTTTAATTTATACGATGAAGGATTGAACGAAGTAAAAGTTACAAATGGAACATTCAATTTGCTTCACGTTACTTATTGAGAAATTAAACAAATTTTGAACAAATAAAAAAAATTCTTGCATAAAAAGGAACCTTGTTTTTCAGGGTTTAAATCGCTTATAAAAAGAGATTGTTGTGTACTAATAAAATATCCCTCAGAGCAGGCAAAAAACCTCTCTGAGGGCATTTATGAAGGTCGCTTTTTTGAGCGGTTATTAACAAAATATTAACACTTTGATTGATATTTATTACTTGGAATAAAATTTGATTGTACCTTTTTTTTATTAAAATATCCTTCCCAAAAAACAAATATAACCCAAACAAATCTTATATTTGTAAATTGATTTTCCATATTTTGTAAATTAAATTTTTATAATGACTACAATCACAGCATTGGCAACTCCTCCCGGAGTATCAGGAATAGCAGTAGTTCGTCTTTCTGGAGATAATGCAATTGAAATTGCTGATAATTGCTTCAAATCCAAAAGCAAACTATCTGAGTTGCCAAGCCATTCTGTTGCCTATGGAAAATTCTACGACACACAGCAACTTATTGACAATGTCTTAATCACGATTTTCAGAAAACCAAACTCATACACAGGTGAGGATGTAATCGAAATCTCCTGCCATGGTGGCTATCTGGTAGCAGGGGAGATTATCAGTACACTTTTAAAACATGGAGCAAGACCAGCAGAACCAGGCGAGTTCACTAAAAGGGCTTTCCTTAATGGGAAAATTGACCTTACACAGGTGGAAGCAGTAGCCGACATCATCCATTCAAGTTCAGTAAAGGGAGTTCATACATCCGCAAGACAATTAGCAGGAGAGTTTACTACAAGATTAAAAGAACTTAGAAACCGACTTGTAGAAATTGCAGGATTATTAGAGCTGGAGCTGGATTTCGCCGATGAGGATATTGAACTGTTAGATAGAAATTTGATAAAAACAAGAATTGAAAATACTCAAAAGTACTGCAAGGAATTAGCAGAATCATACAAATCTGCAGAAATTTTAAGGTCAGGTTTTTTTGTCGGAATTGCGGGTTACCCAAATGCAGGTAAGTCTAAATTATTCAATACCTTACTTCAAAGAAACAGAGCCATTGTCAGCGAAATTCCCGGTACGACAAGAGATTACCTTGAAGAAAATATAATGTTGGGTGGAATCATTATTCGCTTGATTGACACAGCAGGAATACGTGACTCCAAAGACGTAATAGAAATTGAAGGAATAAAAATGGTCGAATCCATTTTGAAACAATCAAATATGATATTAGTATTAAATGATATTTCGATATCAGAAAACCACTCTGACAAACTTTACCATGAAATCAAAGAAAAATACCCGCACAGCAATATACAACTCATCCAGAATAAAATAGATTTAATAGAAATACAAGAAAGAAAGCCAACAAGCATTTATATTTCTGCCAAAATGGGAGACGGAATAGAAGAATTAAAATCTGTTATCGAGCAAACGGCAAAATTAAATACTGAGAGGTTACAAGATGTTTTAGTAAATCAAAGGCAGGCAAATCTATTGACACAGGCATCCATTGATTTAGAAAACGCTATAAATTCTTTGCAATCAGGATTATCAAATGAAGTCATAGCAATAGATATTCGGAATTCAGCACAAAAGCTTGGTGAAATCACTGGGGAAAGCTGGAGCGAAGAAGTGTTAAATACTGTTTTTGGTAAATTCTGCATCGGGAAATAGAAAAAAATGTTTCATGTGAAACATTTTTATAAAAGCAATAAACTGATTTATAAATATTGTTAACCAAAACATGAAAAAAAACATAGCTTTTATAGTACTAAGTTTAATCCTTCTTTCCTGCAGTCACCATATGATAAAGGATTATATAATGGCAACTGATAATAACAAGCGGGAAATATTTCGGGTATTCCATGTTGATACTACATCAATTTATGAGTACTGCCATAATAATTTTCTCCCGGTCAGATATCAGGCACCTGCCTTTACAAAAAATTATTGGATAGATATTGTAGAAGACACAGAAAATCATTCTGTAGTTCTATATTTAAGAGTAGCTACTACAGATGGGTCAAGTATAGTTGAGATATCAATTGACGATGATACAATTTCTTTAAAT
>RCNQ01000178.1 GCA_003731675.1 Bacteroidetes/Chlorobi group bacterium ChocPot_Mid | reverse complement strand
AGGCGGGGAATTTATGGGGACCCTGATGAGTATCCTGATAATGACAGGCGGTTTATTTTTCTGAGCAGGGCGATTTTTGAAGCATCGAAAGCCTTAAATATTAAACCAGATATAATTCACGCCCATGATTTTCATACAGCTTTTTCTATGGCATTTTTGAAATCACATTACAGGTTTGACCCGAGATTTTCAAAAACAGCCGGAGTTTACACTATTCATAATCTTGCATATCAGGGTTGGTTCGACCCGCAAAGAGCCATGTCATTTTCACAATTTGGTTTGGGGGAATTTTACCCTGGTTCCTGGTTCGAAAGGTATGGCAAAGTGAATGCAATGAAAACGGGGATAATGTTTGCGGATAAAATAACTACTGTAAGTCCAACTTATGCAAAAGAGATAAGAACATCATACTTTAGTGAAGGGCTACAAGATGTTTTAAATCTCAGGGCAGAGGATTTGGTTGGTGTTCTCAATGGTGTTTATTACAATGAATGGGACCCTGAAATTGATGAATTTCTTTATTCAAAATATTCAAAGGACTATATTCAAGGTAAAAAATTCAACAAATATCGGTTTCTGCAGGAAAGAGGTTTAAGTGAGGCAGATAATCTGGAAATTCCTTTATTAGGTATGGTAACAAGACTAACCGAGCAAAAAGGGATTGATTTAGTAATAAATAAAATTGAATGGCTTTTAAGCAATAATATTTGCAGATTAGCTTTGCTTGGGACTGGTGAAAAACAGTATGAGGACTTTTTCAGATATATTGCTTATAAATATCCTGGCAAAGCTTTTATTGATATTGGTTATCATAACGGATTATCTCATAAAATAATAGCATGTTCGGACTTTTTACTAATGCCATCCCGTTTTGAACCTTGCGGTCTAACGCAAATGTATGCTCTGAAATATGGTACTATCCCCATTGTCAGGGATACCGGTGGTTTAGCGGATACCGTTACAGAATATAATTCTGAAAATGGAGATGGCACTGGTTTCCTTTTCTGGCAATATAATGCTGATGACTTTGCTTATGCGATTAGAAGAGCTTTAAATCTATATAATGTGGAACCACATTGGACAATAATAAGGCAAAATGCAATGAATCAGGATTTTTCTTCATCAAAAGCGGCATTAGAGTACCTAAAAGTTTTTAAATGGGCTCTGGAAAAGGTTAGAGGTAAAGTTAAATAAATAAAAAAATTGCAAGATTAATTCTTTGATTTGCTAACTAATTGGAATTGATTATATTTGTAATCTATAAAATTTTGTAACTTTATACAAAATTATTAATCTTATGGAAAAACATTTTTAACATAAATTAGGAGATAAGTTGTGAAAAGGTATTTTATTCTTTTATTTTTCTTGATATCGGGAACTATTTTGTTTCAGGGATTTCAATGTGCATCACCAGAGATGACCACAGCAAAACTTGCTTTCAGGAATAATGATTGGCAAAAGGTTGAAGAATTTGCTGGTAAAGAGATTGCTAAAAACCCAAAGAACGGGGAGGCAAAATTTTTGCTTTCGAGAGCAAAAATTAAACTGAATAAGACTGAAGAAGCTGCAAAATTGATTTTGGAAGCTGAAAAGTTACCACTTGAACCGGAAATTAAACAACAGATTCCTTTGACAAAGTTTTTGATTTGGACTAATGCTTTTAACACTGGCATAACTCATTTTAATAATTATATGGCAAATCAAAATAAATTGTTGCTTGATTCCGCGATTTATTATTTCAAAATCGGGCAGATGATTAGACCTCAAAATGCAGAATTTGATAGATTAATTGGAAGAGCTTATGAGGAATTGGCAAATGAAGAAAAAGCAATGGAGTCTTACTTAGAATATGCTAAAAAATTAAAGAATGATTTAGATTGGGCAAAAAATGTTGGTGTATTTCTTAAAATGCCAAGGAAAGATTTAGCCTCGAAAATCGGCAAAGCTAAAGAATCAGTTGGTGACAGGTTGGGTGATGATTCAGTCCTGACAGACGTTTACTCAGCTATGGGAAGACCAATTTATATTTATTATTCATTGGATGAAAAAAATGAATTTATTGTTGAGGGTTGGAGGGTTAATCCGCCTGCTGAATGGTTGGAAAATGAAAAAACAAGCTATATACCACTTGATGTTAATCCTTTTGCTTTCTTAGCACAGTCATATTTTAATCGAGCTGTAGCTATAAGGGATAATCAGACATTAGATTCAGCGAAAAGAGTTGCAGGAATTAATGAGAATCTTGAAAAAGCCAAAGATTTTACAAAGATTATAACCAATATTGACCCAACAAATATAGATGCCAACAGATTTCTTATAAGCTTGTATGAAGCTCAGGGTAAATCAGATGAAGCTCTTGCAGAAATCGGCAAATTAGTTCAAAAAGAACCAGAAAATAAATTTTATCTGGCACAATACGGCGAATTGTTTTTACGATTAAATAAGTATGATGAAGCAATCGAACAATATCAGAAAGCTTTGAAAATTGACCCTGAGTTTTGTGATGTAAACAGAAACATTGCGGCTGCATATAAGAATAAAGCAGTGGCAATAATTCAATTTCAGGAAGATAAAAAAGATAAAGATAAAAACTTCAAAGAAAATCCTGAAGAATATAAGCCATATCTGGTACAATCTGCAGATTATTTTAAGAAAGCAAGAAATTGTGAAAAATACAAAAATGATTTACAAGTGCTAAGTGAGCTTGCAAATTTATATTTTGGTTTAAGCAATCTTGGAATGAATACAAAAAATGATTTAAACCTGATAGTTGATGATTTGGAACGTCTGGAACAATCGATACCTGACAATGAAAAAGAAGTTTACTGGTTGAAAATGTGCAAAATATTGGGAGATATGAACTCGCCAAAAGCCCAGAGAGCTTGTCAGGAAGCTAAAAAGTATTTGAAATAATTAATGAGGAAATGATATGGCTGAGAAAAAACAGGATTTACCTAATCCGCAACAAATTAATATTGAATTAGGAGAAAAAGAAGCAGAAGGGATATATTCAAACATGGCGATAATTTCGCACTCTCCTGCTGAGTTTATTATTGATTTCACAAGAATATTGCCCGGAATTCCCAAAGCGAAAGTTCATGCAAGGATAATAATGACTCCGGCTCATGCTAAAATGTTACTTAATGCTTTGAGGGATAATATCTCAAAGTTTGAGAATCAATTCGGAGAAATTATTCTGGACAAAAACAGAGGTATGTTCCCCGGATTCAATGAACCACCTAAGGTAAACTAATTAAGTAAAATTTAAATTTGGAAAAGGTGCTTTTTATAAAGTGCCTTTTTCCATTTGTATTCTTAAGTATTCATTCCATTCAGAAGTTTCCTTCTCCAGAATTTCTTTTGGAATCTGAGCTGTTGGAGGTAAAGGTTTATTTTTTCTTGGAATGAATCTGCTTACGGGAGTAGTTGTTTTGTCAATTGATGATAAGTCTTTATACATTGATTCACACCATTGGTAAAGTGTTATAATCGCTGAATAATCTTTGTCAGTAGGTTTAATAATTGCTAAAGATTCAAAAACATTTATTACCGGAATACCTTTGGCTTTCAGATATTTTTTCATTTTCCCCATATTTCGAATTACATCAAGATATTGGCTTTCTGTAATCTGGTGAATTGTCCTGTATATTTGCGGTGATAAATATTGAGCATGTCTTGTTAGTATATTATCACCTTTTAATTTTATATCGTTTGCAAATTCAGTTAATAATTTGTACCACGAAATAGCGATTGCTGATTTTGGGATTGCTTGTAAATAAAGATGAGACCATATTTTACCCATACCATAATCAGAGAAGAATTGATAAATATCATCAGGGTCATCCTCGGGAACTGATTCTTGATAAGCATTTTGCCAAAACATCATGTAAGTACTTACAAACATACGAATGTCGTCATAGACAGCAAATTTATGTGGTAATTTGCGTTTCTCTTCTCTTATTACAATTATCTGATTGATAATTAAAATCGTGATTAAAACACTAAGAATCTCTGAAACAAAATTTTGCCCAAATTCTTCCATTGAGTCAACCCATATCCAAAGAGCAATTCCAATCAATAAGAATATATGGAGAATGAAAAGAATTGTCTTATTTTCTTCAATAAATTCGAAGAAAACCTGATTCTTTAATTTTAATAGTTTGAAGAGTCTCATTTTCCCTACATAATAAGATAGAAATTAGTAAATTATTTTAAGAGTGATTCCATTTTATCTAAAAGTTCATTCATTTTCTTTGCAACAGCTACGATAGGTTTCGGATTTGTCATATCAACACCATTTTTCATAAGAGTTGGTATTGGATAGTCAGATTCTCCGGACTTTAAAAAAGCCAAATGTTTTTCAATAGCAGTTTTCCCTTCATTCCTGATATTGTCTGCAATCAATTGAGCAGCTGCAAAGCTTGTTGCGTAAGAATATACGTAATAGTCATAGAAGAAATGATGGATTCTCGACCACGAATGACTTTCTTCTTCATCAACAGACATATCTGGTCCCCAATATTTTTGGAACATTTCACCAAATATTTTTGCCAAAACATCTGGTGTAAGTGGTTCCCCTTTTTCAACCATTTGCTGTATAACCATTTCAAATTCTGCAAATCTTGTTTGTCTGTAAAAAGTACCCTGAATATTGTTTA
Organism: Bacteroidetes/Chlorobi group bacterium ChocPot_Mid; assembly: GCA_003731675.1. Lineage (GTDB taxonomy): Bacteria > Bacteroidota > Ignavibacteria > Kapaibacteriales > UBA2268 > ChocPot-Mid. The sequence goes on along the minus strand of RCNQ01000178.1, from coordinate 156 downwards.
AATATTTTTCAATCAGCATTAATTTATCTTCTTTTGATTCTGATAATTCAATAAGGTAGTCTAACAATAACATTTCATTGGTTATCGAAGCAACTTCAGCCAAGAATATCGGGTAGTCTGCATAAGGGTAGGGTTGATTTTCGGCAGAGTAAAGGG
>RCNQ01000177.1 GCA_003731675.1 Bacteroidetes/Chlorobi group bacterium ChocPot_Mid | reverse complement strand
AGAATAGGAATTCCAATTTCATATTTTGCAGTTCTGAAACTTTTTATATCTGACCACAGACTAAAATTGCTGTCTGTACTATATCTGATTCTCCAATAATACTGAGTATTATAATTAAGCTGTGAAAATAAGAAACATGTATCTGATATATTTTTCTGTTCAAAAAGAATATTTTTCATATTTGAAGAATCAGATATTTGAAAAGTGAAATTCTTAAATTCAAAAGCACTCTTCCATCTGAAATTAACTGGTATTTCAATATTCTTCGCTTGATTTTCAGGGTAAACTGTATATGGTTTCGATAAACCAATTTTAAAATTCCATACATCGGAAAATAATGTCCAATAGCTATTAAGATTAGCTTTTACCCGCCAATAATATTTTGTATCATAATCAAAATTATTATGAAGAAAAGTATTGTCCTTGAAAGTAGAATCTTCAAACAAAATATTTTTAAAATCTTCATATTTTGATATTTGAACCAGATATCCATTGATTACTGTTGTGTCATTTAATACACCCATATCCCATTTAAATTGAATTTCTTTGGGATTTCCTTTTGAATTATTCTCAGGAGTTATAAGTGCAGGGGCACGTAAACCAGTTCTGAATGTAAAAACATCTGACCAATAGCTGTAACTAATACCGTACCTGACTTTTACTCGCCAGAAATATCGTTTACCAAAATCCAATTTATCTACTTTCAATTGTTTTGTTTTCAAATTCGGGTAAGTATAGAATATATTTTTAAAGTTGGTATCAATTGATATTTCAAAATCAAAGCTACTGAAGTTTTTCAGATAATCCCATTCGAAATTAACTTCATTAAGTAAATCATCAGTACTATCAGTAGGGGATATTAGAGAAGGAGCAGAAAGTTTCGTTGAAAATTCATTAACCGCAGACCAATCACTTTCGCTATATTGATTTTTAGATTTTATACGCCAATAATATTTCACATCGCATTCAGCATTGAATCTGTGAGAACTTGAAGTTTTTGTTTGCCCTGAAAAAATCAACATATTTTCTGAAAAAATTGAATCTTTGGCTATTTGTAAAATATAGCTATTGGCATTATCCACTTCCTCCCAATAAAGAATAATATTCGTATCTAAATTCTTTGAAAAATTATTTGGAGTGAGCAAAATTGGAGCATTCAGTTTTGTTGTGAATTTCCTAATTTCAGACCAGTCGGATGTATCTGTTTGTCTGATTGAACGGACTTTCCAGTAATATTCAGCATTTAAACTTAGATTGTCAATTGTGTAGTAATTTTCATTAACAAAAGCTCTTTGGTAAATATCCAGAAAATCAGATTTGGTTGAAAACACAATTTCATGTTTTTCAGCAACTCTGCTTCTGTACCAATAAAACTTAATTTCCAATGGCATATCCTTTTTATCATTTTCAGGATATGCAAGAATAGGATAAGTCAGTGGTTTTGCTTCCAAAACTGTTTTGAATACACCTGATTCAGTTCCGCAATACAATGTATCTAGATTACTTTCACATATTGAAAATACTGTCCTTTTTCCAATACCGTATGTGTAAGGTCCCCAAAGCTGCCCGTAATCAGGGGAGAGGTAAGGACCATTGTTATTTAGTGCGGCATATATTACTCCTTCCTTGCTGTCAATTATCTGATTCACAGAATAATACAAAGATGCTCTTTCATCCCACGAATTTCCATTATCATAAGAACGATAAATTTTACCATTGGCATTCCCTGCGAAAATCACTCCTTGTGCATTCATCATTAAGCTCTTTATAATAGTTGAAGGACAAGATAAACTATCCCAAGAACCTCCAAAACTTGTTGTCCTCCAAAGTCCCTTGTCCTGTGTCCCTACAAAAATATTCCAATTTGGTGTAACAATCAATGAATTAATGATATTGAATATGTGACTATTTAAATTTAATTGTTTCCAATTAAAACCTGTGTCTGTAGAATAGAAAATACCTTCAAAATCTACAGAAATAAATACGTAATTATTCGTTGCAATCCGAATTGACCTTATATAGTGGCTTGTATCCTCAACTTCAAAGATTTTAGCCCAGGTTAATCCTTTATTACTCGTCATATACAATCCCGAACCTGCTGTACCAGCATAAACTAATACCGAATCATTGGTAGCAAGGGAGATTACATTCAAACTGTTCCCATTATTTACCTGAGTCCAATTAATACCATGATTTTGAGAAAGCCATACACCCGTACCATTATTACCTGCAAATATATTGTCATCTTTATCTATTGCAATTGAGGAGATTGATAAATTTGAAATACCATTATTCGCTTCAATCCAATGGTCACTTGCTTTAAGGCAAGTTAATGAAATTAATAGAAAAATCGTTATTTTAAATATTAAAGAATTCATTATTGAAATTCTGTGTTAACAAAATAAGTTTTTTAAAATTATAAAATATATTAAAATAAAAAAAATAGTTTTAAGGTAAAATTTAGTTGTAAGGATTTATTCTTGATTAGAATTGGGGAAGTCCGGTAGAAATATCGATGAAGTATTGCATATAAATACCTATTACAACTATTCTTTTAAATACCGTGAATAAAAAAAAATAAGTCATTGTAAATAATATTAATTACAATGACTTATAAATTACCAAGTGCCCGGAACAGGACTTGAACCTGCACCCCCTTGCGAAGACTACACCCTGAATGTAGCGCGTCTGCCAATTCCGCCATCCGGGCGGTTGTAGAAAATAGAAAATAGAAGATAGAATTATGAGAATTTTAAAATTATTTTTTGAGAATTTGTTTCTCTTTTTTAATGTTAATTCCCTTTATCATTGAATATAGTATTTTTTGTATCTCTGTTAATAAAGACTCAAGCAAGTTATATTTTTCTGAATTTATATCACCAGTCTTGAACAATAATTCAATCCAAAACCTAGTTTCCAAAGCTTCATTAAATGCAATATGTATTTTTGAAAGATAATCATTTTCAGAATTTGAACCTTGAGCTTCAGCAATATTTACTCCTATTGAAGTCCCGCTTCTTAGCACCTGATTCAATAGTTCTTTCTCTATACCATTCTTCGACAATTCTCTATATACAATAACAAGCTCTTTGGAGAATTCCAAAGCTTTTTGATATAAATTATTCCTGTTATCCAATATCCTTACCTCTTCTATTTTCTATTTTCTATCTTCTATCTTCTAAAGCCGCGGAGAAGGTGGGATTCGAACCCACGGTACTCCTTACGAAGTACAACGGTTTTCGAGACCGCCCCGTTCAACCACTCCGGCACCTCTCCAATTATAATAATTACAATTTAGAAATGCAAAAATACGAAAAATATCTCATTTAACTAAATACCAATTACCCAATTAGCTCAGTGAATCAAATAAATTCAAATAACTCTCATATCTTCCGTAATCTATCATTCCTTTCTCTAATGCATCAATTACTGCACACTCAGGTTCATGTGTGTGTGTGCAAGGATAATATTTACATTTCGGATTGAAGTCGTCAAACTCATGAAAGTACAAAGCTAACTCGCTTTTCTCTAATCCCCATATTCCAAATTCCCTTACTCCGGGTGTATCAATAATTCTGCTTCCATTCGAAAGTTTGAACATTTTTACAGAACTCGTAGTATGCCTACCTTTATTAGTTTTATTACTTGTTTCCTGAACAAATTGTTTTGATTTCCCCATCATTGAATTAATAAATGTCGATTTTCCGCTTCCTGATGGACCTGATAAAACACATGTTTTATCATTTATTATTTCCTTAAGTTCATTCATTCCTATTAATTCCTTGGCACTTATAAAAAAGGTTTGATATTTAAGTTTTTTATAAATATCAAAATCAGATTTTAAATTAATATCATCACTCAAATCAATTTTATTTATGCAAATAATTGGCTCAACATTATTAAGTTCTGCTGTAACAAGAAACCTGTCTAACAGTCTCTTATTATACTTTGGTGATTTGACAGAAAGCATTACTATCAAAATATCTATATTTGCCGCTATTACATCTTCCTTTTCATATCCAACTTCTTTTCGCGAAAAATGATTTCGTCTTTCTTCTACCTTAATTATCGTTGCTGTTTTTCCCGATTGATTTTTATCAGGCAATATATAGACAACATCTCCAACTGCTACAATTGACTGATTCTCGTTTTTCGTAATTACTACACCTGCTGTTGTACATTCAAAACATCCTGATGATTCAGTTTCGACCAAGATTCTGGTACCACTAATACCACAGACTAAACCTTTCAAAGCAATGTCAGATATAAAGCCTTCTGTTTTAGTTAAAGACCTTGTTACCTTCCTTTTTTTGAATTTCAAAGAAGGTGTCTTTTTCCTATCTGATAGTTTCTCAAAATCTTTCAAATTTAATGAATCGTATTTATTAATGTTTAAATTACAAAATTACGTTAAATACTTGAAAATCAATGAATAATTAAACTAAAAATGAATATAAAATTAAATCTTGTTAATTATATTTAAAAGTGTCAAAAAAATTACACACTTTTTCTTTTTTATGGTGAATAAATTAGTTAATTTTGTTTTAATAGATAAATTAATTAAGGTATATGGTTGAATTATAAATGGACTTTTAGGAAAAAGCCTGATGAAAGTATCATACAAAAAATTGGAAGTGCACTGGGAATACCAAAAAGTTTGGCTAATGTTCTTATTGCTCGCGGGGTTCAAGATGAGTTAGATGCAAAAAAGTTTTTCTTTCCCTCGTTAGAGGATTTGCATGACCCATTCCTTATGGATGGAATGGAGCAAGCTGTGGAAAGAATACTGAAATCCGTTAAGAACAATGAACTTATTTGGATACACGGTGACTACGATGTTGATGGTACTTCAAGCACTGCAATGATGCTACAATTCCTTAGGGAAATTGGTGGAAATGTTACGTATTACATTCCTGACCGATTTACCGAAGGATATGGCTTTTCGATTAGCTCAGCACAAAAAGCAAAAGATGCAGGAGCTTCATTAATTATTACTGTTGATGTTGGTATCACTTCTTATGAACCTTTTTACTTTGTTGAGAAAATTGGGCTGGAAGCTATCATTTGTGACCATCATGAACCCGGTGAACAAGTTCCCAAAGCTTTAACAATACTCGACCCGTTAAAACCTGAATGCAAATATCCTTTCAAATCCTTAGCGGCTTGTGGTGTTGCTTTCAAATTAATTCAGGCAATTGCAATTAAGTTAGGAATTCTCGAAAAAGTTTACCCATATTTAGATTATGTTGCTCTTGCTTCAGCCGCCGACATGGTCCCTTTGATTGGTGAAAACAGGACATTGATTTACTACGGTCTGGAACAGTTAAACACTCACCCAAGACCTGGAATAAAAGGACTTATTGATTGTACTAACCTACAATTGGGGACTATCAACCCTTCGAATATTATTTATTCTCTTGCTCCATTAATCAATGCAGCAGGGAGATTAGGTTCAGCTTCACGCTCAGTTGAAATGATGATTAAAAACGATGCCATTTCTTCGTTCCAGATTGCTCAGCAATTAGAACATGAAAACAGAAGACGACGGGCTTTCGACGAAAAAACATTTGAAGAAGCCATTCCGATTGCAGATAAATTACTTCAAAACAAAGATAGAAGGTCGCTGGTTATTCATCAACCACACTGGCATGCAGGAGTTATTGGTATTGTAGCTTCACGTTTAGTGGATAGATATCATTTACCTACTATATTAATGACCACGATTGATAAACTGGCGAAAGGTTCTGCCCGTAGCATACCCGATTTCGATATTCATAGAGCTTTAAAAAAATGTAGCAATATGCTTACTGAATATGGAGGACATAAACACGCCGCTGGCTTATCTATGGAGGAATCTTTAATCCCGGAATTTAGAGAGAAAATTGATGAAATTGCAAAAGAAAAAATTACCGATAGTATGCTCGAACCTGAAATTGTAATAGATGCAGAATTAAAACTATATGAACTATCACCAAATTTTCTTGATACACTTTCAAAATTCGCTCCTTATGGTTTTGACAATTATAAACCAATCTTTTATTCAAAAGGAGTTCGGTCTGCTAATGGAGTTAAAGTAGTCGGTAAGAATCATTTAAAATTCAGAGCTTACCAATCCTTTGAAATTGATGCTATTGGCTATAATCTTGCCGAAAAAATTCAACATTGCACAAATGGAAAACCATTTTCAATTGTTTACAATATTGAAGAAAACACTTACAACGGAATTACAACTCCTCAATTACGTATTAAAGATATTAGACCAGATGACGAAATAGATGCTTGACATTGAAACTGCGAAATATTTTTACGATTCAATTACGGTTACTATATCTGAAAAGCTTCCCGAAAGAGAAAGACTTTTAAAGTATTATAAAATTTATAAGGAATTTTTAAATACTGTTCTCGAACATGAAAACAGAATTTTTTCATCATACTTTGCCAAAACAGTTTTTATTATTGATAACTTTCAAGTTCCGGAAGAAATAACCTATTACCTGAAAAGATTTCAAATCTATGCTCGCTCATCATCTCAGGATAAGAAATATACAGTAAAAAACTACCACAACAGATACGCTGTTATAAGTTTGGTAAAAATTGTCAATTATTTCTCCCAATTAGAAATTCCTGAAAATCTTTTTAATATAATTTCAAAGTATGATTTAAAAAAAACATCTGAGTCCGAAACCCTGGGCTCTTTGGAAAAAATAAAGGAAATAAAATGTGTATTAACAAAAAAAGACAAATTAAAAAAAGAGACAATACTTTTTTGCAATACTGAAGAACTTGGATTAATCAAAATTCAATTAAATCCACCTTGGGTAGATTTTTACAACCTTGTTTGGGAAAATGCTACAATATATTTTTTCGAATTGATACAAGTTGCAAACGAAGAACCAACTTACAAGACTATATCAACTTCATTAATTGTTTTAGAACCAGATTACCTTTTCGACGCAACTGAGTTATCCGGTTGTTTCCAGAATTCAGGAGCAAATCCTAAGCTCTATTTCCTGCAAAAATTTTGTAATTCACAAATCTCTGAATCATTGATTGTCGGAAATATGGTTAATACTTGTTTAGATGAACTAATATTAAACCCAAATATTGGATTCGATGAACTTTTTGACAAAATGCTTAAGACAAAACCCTTGCAAATCATTGCGCTTGCTTTGAGAGACAAAGAATCAGTTAGTAGAATAAAAAATAAAGTTAAAGATAATTATGAAAAACTCAGAGATGCAATAAAAAATATTAAATATGAAATTGTAACTGTTGAACCAAGTTTCATATCACCCAAGTATGGTTTACAAGGCCGTCTTGACCTGTTACTGGAATATTATGAAGAACCCAAAAAAAAAGACATCATAGAATTAAAGTCAGGTGGGTACCCGAAAGATAATATATTAGTCACAACTCATGATGGTAAAAAAATAAGTTCCAAGGTCTGGAATAATAATCTTTCTCAGATTACTTGTTATAATCTAATGCTTGATTCGACTTTTAAAAAGAGATACGGAACATCAAGCATTTTATATTCTTCAACTCCGAAAGATCCAATAAGAAATGCCGAAAATATTCATCAGAAAAAACAAGAAGTTTTAATTACAAGAAACAATATAGTAGCCATTGAACATCAATTGATGGAAAAAAATTATTCATTTTTATATGATTTCAATCCAGATAAATTTGGTGAAATACCTGAATACAAAAAAAATGACCTTAAGAAATTCAACAATATTTATTCAAATTCAGATGTTCTTACCAGAGAATATTTTCATGCTTTTTTAACATTCATTTTAATAGAAATGTCAAGTTCAAAGCTCGGAGCAGGTAATTCAAACAAAGGATTTTCTGCTCTTTGGCTTGAATCAATTGATGAAAAAGAAGAGGATTATTCAGTCTTAAAAAACCTGCATCTTAACATTGATGAATCTGACTTGGATTCGATGTATCTGCTTCTTGAAAGCAGGGAAGAGGAACTTCAATTATCAGCTTTCAGAAAAGGTGATATGGTTATACTGTATCCTGTTTCAGATGAAATCAGCAATAATGTCTGGAACAATCAAATTCTTAAAGCAACAATTAAAGAAATTACCGAGAATTCAATTAAACTTAGCCTAAGGAATAAATTATTCGATAAAAGAATTTTAAGAAGTGATTTCCAATGGGTTATCGAACCTGATTACATAGATTCATCAAATAAAAAGCTTTTCAATTCAATTTATAATTTTTTTTCTACCGATGAAACCAAACAAAAATTAATTCTTGGACTTAAAGAACCTGAGTTTTTTAGCAATTCCAAATTAAATTCTGACTACTTAAATGAAAATCAAACTGAAATAGTCAAAAGAGCTCTCTCTGCAAACGATTATTTTCTTATTCAAGGACCACCGGGAACCGGAAAAACATCATTTGTTCTTAAATCCATTGTCGAAAATTTATACTTTTCAACAAAGGAAAATGTACTTGTCATGGCTTACACAAACAGAGCTGTGGACGAGATTTGTTCAGCTTTGAAATCAATTTCCGATGATTTCCATTTTTTAAGAACCGGCTCAAAAGAAAGTTCAGAACATCAAGATGTATTATTATCTGCATTATCCGAACAAATCACTACAAGAGACCTTTTTATAAAAATCCGGGATTGCAGAATTTTTGTTTCAACTGTTTCATCAGTGATATCTAATCCTGTAATATTAGAATTAAAAAAATTTGATACAGCCATTATTGATGAAGCTACTCAAATTCTTGAACCTCAAATCATTGGTATAATAACAGATTTGAAGCGTTTTATTCTAATCGGTGATGAGAAGCAATTACCGGCAGTTGTCACTCAGAACTCAATTAATTTAGAAACCGATTCTGAAACATTAAAAAAAATACATCTTCACAATCTTTCACAATCCTTGTTTGAACGTCTTTTGTTGTGTTGTAAATCCAATAATTGGCATAATGCTTTTGGAATGTTGAAGCACCAGGCACGTATGCACAAAAAAATTCAGGAATTCCCGAATAAATTTTTCTATAATTACCAACTTGAACTTTTTCAGCACAACAAATGGCAAGTCTCAGATGACACAATCTTTAAGAACTTTTCCTCTGAAAAAATCTTTTCAGCTTTATCAAAAAACAGAATAGTCTTCATTGAATCCATTATTGAAAAAGGTAAAAAAGTTAACTTTAATGAAGCAAAAATTGTTGTTGATTTAATTAATAAAATTAAAAATATTTATGGTCAGCAATTCAATGAGTCAACATTAGGTGTAATTTCTCCATTCAGAGCTCAATGTGCTGAAATTTACCGAAGGATTGATAAAGATTTGAGGAAAATGGTTATGATTGATACTGTAGAAAGATTTCAAGGGTCTGAGCGTGATATAATTATCATATCTTTTGCTGTGAATAATGCTTATCAACTAAGAAACATGCAATCCCCTTGTGAAATTGATAATCTTTTGATTGACAGAAAACTAAATGTTGCTATGACAAGAGCAAAGCAATACCTTATCTTAATTGGAAATTCTGAGATACTCTCCCAATCAAAGATACATTCAACTCTTATCAAATTCATCAGGGATAAAGATTCTTATGTTAATTTAAATGATGATTTATGATAATTTTCCAAAGATTACCAAAATAATTAACTTTTTATCCGAATTTTTTTTATTTTTGAAATTCTTAAAATAAAGAATTAATTAATCTGAAAATAATTTTTGAATATAAATTGGAGTATATATGTCAGGACATAGTAAATGGTCAACCATAAAACATAAAAAAGCGGCAAAAGATGCTAAGAGAGGAAAAATATTCACAAGGATTGGCAAGGAAATTACAATAGCCGCACGTGAAAAGGGTGGAGATATTGAATCAAATCCAAGATTACGTTTAGCAGTTCAAAATGCAAAGGCAGTCAATATGCCTGCTGAAAACATCAAAAGAGCAATTCAAAAAGGTACTGGTGAGCTTGAAGGTGCTACTTACGAGGAATATACTTATGAAGGTTATGCTCCACTTGGTGTTGCTGTTATTCTTGAAACTGTTACTGACAATAAAAACCGTACTTATTCCGAAATTAAGTCACAATTCGGAAAACTTGGAGGCAACATTGGTGAACCTAATTCGGTCGCATGGAATTTCGACAGAAAAGGTGTAATTACAATCACTACAGGAAACAAATCCGAAGATGAACTTCTTGAATTGGTTTTAGAATCCGGTGCTGACGACCTGGAATACAGCGAAGATAGTTCAAGAGTTATCTGCCAAATGGAATCTTTTGGTGAAGTCAACAAATTTTTTACTGACAAGAAAATCACTATTGAAGAAAGCAAACTTGAATATTTACCTAAAACGACAATCGAAATCAAAAATGTTGATGATGCTCGTCGTGTTATGAAATTTATTGAAGCTTTCGAAGACCACGATGATGTCCAAAATGTTTTCACCAATATGGATATAAGTGATGATATTATGGAAAAACTATAAAGATTGACTTGATACGTGCCAAATAATAAAATTACTATATTAGGTATTGACCCCGGCTCCGTTTTTTGCGGATACGGGGTTATTACTAAAGAGTCCAATAAGCTCACTGTAGTTGAGTACGGTGTCGTTCGTGCTAAACTCAAATTTGAGGATTTGAATTTGCGTTTGAAAGAAATCTACAACCGCATCACAGAAGTTATCATCAGAACCAAACCCGACGAATCCGCATTTGAAACAATGTTTTATGCAAAAAATGCACAATCACTAATGAAGCTTTCTCATGCACGTGCTGTTGCTGTACTTGCTTCGGTAAACAAAGACATTCCAATCTTCGAATACTCACCAAGAGAAGTAAAAAAATCTGTAACAGGCAGGGGGGCAGCAGGAAAAGAGCAGGTACAATTCATGATAAAAACACTTCTCGGAATAAAAGAAGAAACCGGACTCTTCGATGCAACCGATGCCTTAGCAGTTGCTGTTTGCCACGCATTAAAGCGAACAACAGCTAAAAGCCAAGGAAAATCATGGGCAGATTTTGTAAAGAATAATCCGGGAAGAGTCGTGAAAAGTTGAGAGTTCTTTTTCGTTGTAGAGGTTGTAGATAATGTAGATAATAATTTTATTGAATTTTAAAAATTTACTTGTTCTGTCAGTTGTTACAACTGACTGAAAGGGTAGCAAATTAAGTAATAAATAATGTTAATTGTCTGAACTGTGATTTGTGGGATTTAGGGGAATACAGGATTTTAATTTTCCTGGTATTTCGAAAATCGTTGTTTAGATTATCTCTGTGTCCTTTGTGCCTTCTTTGAGTGCTTTGTGGTTAAATGTATTAAAAAGATTTTTTTACCACAAAGTTCACAGAGATTTTTACACAGAGTCCACAAAGAG
>RCNQ01000176.1 GCA_003731675.1 Bacteroidetes/Chlorobi group bacterium ChocPot_Mid | reverse complement strand
ACCATTTCCTTTCCATAAATACAATGTATCATAATTTGTAGCAACAGAATTCCAATCCTCGGTTGTCTTCCAGATATTTTCTCCCCTCTGAACCTAACTTATTACCGGCTTTTCCTCCCATCCATTCTGTATATCCCTTACGTAAAAATCATAAAATTCCTTTGACATATTTGATGGGATATCCACTGCTTCGGGGAACTCCAATTCTCCCTGATTTTTCAATCCCAAATCAGAATGTGACCAAGGTCCCATCAAAAATTTATGCTTGTTTCTTACGGAGAAATCGCTCCTTGCCTTAATATCCTGAAAAGCTCTGATACAATCCGAAGGATAATGGTCAAACCAACCACTGCACATAAACATAGGTATCGAAAATTCTTCAGGATAATCATTCTGCTTTTCCAATAATTTCCAAAAATTATTATAAATCGGATACAATGTAATAGCATCAACGGTTAAAAAACCTAACTTTTGAAGTTGTTCGGTTTGCTCTCTCCTTAAATCACCACCATAATAATAATCAGAATATTTATTTTTATAATCTTTCACAAATGGTGCGGAGCAAACCAAATGGGGAGGATGTAATTTAGCTGTCTGAAATTGAATCAATCCCAATGCTGACGAACCAGATGTCCCGACTTTTCCGTTTGACCAATTTTGCTGAGCAATCCATTCAACAGCATCATAACCGTCCATTCCTCTGTCATAATTCATTTTTGATGCATTTTTATTAGCATAAAAACCTCGCCAGTCCAGTATAACAAAGTTATAATTATTTAAATCAAATAATGATGAAGACGAAATCATTTCAGGTGGCAGATTTGCAAGAACCCTGTATAAACTTTTATTATATGGAGTTTGAATTAATATACAAGGTTTTTTCTGGGTTGTATCAGTTGAGTACAAATCTGCTTTCAACAATTTCCCATCTCTGACCGGAATTTCTATCTCTTTCCAATTCTCAGCTATGCAGAAATATTGGATAAAAATTAATACAGAGATATATATTTCCCAAATTTTAACAATTTTTTTCATTTTATATTAAACATTTTAAATTATTAATTTTGCACTATATTTTTTATTTTATTTTCTTTTCCGGAGTACTCATAATCCTTGCTACAATACTTAATGAAGGTATATTCTCAAAAAGTAATTTAACAAATACCATCAATGGAACAGACAATACCATACCAGGAATTCCCCAGATATATCCCCAAAATACCAAACCAAAAATAACTGTAATTGTATTTAATTTCAATCTGTCACCCATTATCTTCGGTTCAATAAGGTTCCCAATTGAGAATTGAATAACAATTAATATTATTAACATTATCAAAGGTGTTTGAAAAGTATCATATTGAACAACAGCCATCAAAACAGGTGGTATTGTTGAAATTATCGAGCCAATCGAAGGAATAAAATTTAATGTGAAAGTAAAAAATCCCCAGAACATTGCGAACTTGATACCAAAAACTGTACATATAATAAATATAATAATTCCTGTAGTCAAACTTATAAAAAACTTTGTTATAATATATTTAATAATCGAATTTTGAAGATTTTCGGCATATTCAAAAAAAACCTCTTTTTTCTCTGCAGCAATATATTCAACATAATTATGAAAATTACTCATCCCTGCCAAAAGCACTACATAATACAGTGAAAACATTAAAAATGAACCAGTGAAAGAACCTACTGAACTTGCAATTCCTCCTGCTGCTGACTGCATCCAGTCTGAATCGAATTTTCCATTGATTTCTTCAAATAGATTACCCGTTGTGAAATGGAATCCGAAGGTACTGTTTATCCATAATAATAAATCATTTGCACGGATTTCTAACCGCTGAATCAGGAATTGCTGTTGTTCTGCTATTTGACTGATAGTACTAATTATGATATTTAAAATACCAAATAATATACCCAATGTAATAATAATAATTATGGGTAAAATAAACCAATTTGGTATTTTACTTTTTGAAAGTTTCATTGTTAATGGCTGGAAAAGTAATGCAAAAAGTATTGCCAATACTAATGGAATTAGTATCCCGGACAACGCTGACATTAAATAAAGGACTATTATTACAAAAAATACTATCAATATTGTTTTTACTGTATTATCCATACTTATTATTCCATATCTTAAAAATATTTCACTAATTTATTAAATATTCGACGATATTAAAACTAATATTTTTAAAAAGTATTTGTTTTAATAAAAATTAATAATATCTTTGTAAAGTTCACATGTTAAAAATTATTAAAAATGTTGATTAATGTTTGCAATCTTTGATTCAGTTCTTTGCACAAATGAAAAAAATGATGGGCTAATTGCCTAAAAATTGTTTAATTAATCATAGGAGAAGTTTTATGTGGAAAAAAATAATAATCGCATGGATACTGGTATTCATTACAATGGGAATACTGGATTGGATAGCTAACTCTCTCATTCTCATGGGTATTTACCAAGAGACAGAATCTCTTTGGAGACCAATGGAAGAAATGAAATGGTGGGTAGGTTATCTCGCTTCACTTATAAGCACATTCTGCTTTGTTTATGTATATGCAAAATTCGTATCTCCAAAAAGCATGAAAAATTCAATCATTTATGGGCTTTTTTGGGGTATTGCAATAGGTGCAGGAATGGGTTATGGTACTTATGCTTATATGCCAATACCATATTCACTTGCCGCAGGTTGGTTTTGGAGTACTATCGTAACAATGACTGCCAGTGGTTTAGTGCTTGGATTAATTATCAAAGAAAATAATTAACCAAATGAAAATTACGTTTTGAAATTTATACACCCTGAGTAAATCATTTTACTCAGGAATTATTTTATAAAAAAAATAGGAGATTTTATGAAGAAATTATTACTGGGTTTAATCGCAATTTGTTTATTAACAGTTAACTTGAATTCACAGGAAGGATTTAAGGGACGACCGATTACATCCAATGTGTGGATGCAATCAGGGTATACACTTCACGGTGGTGAAATAATGATAGGTCTTGGACCTATAGCATTTGGCGTTACAGAAAATGTGCAATTGGAAACTAATCTATTACTGTTTTTTCTTCAATTTTATAATGCAAGCGCTAAAGTTAGCATTTTTAAGGAAAAAGAAAACGCTCTTGCAGTTGGTGCTACTTATTTACATTTTGATCTTGGTAGTTTAATAGATTTAGGAGATAATAATTTAACTTTTGATGCTATCCAACCATTTATTACTTACACAACAAGTATTAATGACAAATTCAAAGTTCATGCTGGAGCTACTTATTCATATTTCTCAGGTGATGCAGAAATAGAAGATGCCAAAGCATCATCAAATGTTACAGGAACATCAGTTTCGGCAGGTCTGGAATATAGTATATCAAATAAAACAAAAATACTTGGTGATTGTGCTTATGATATTACTTTCAAAGGAATTCGTCCCGGAGCCGCAGTCCTATTTGGTTGGGAAACATTTAGATTAAAACTTGGTTTAGGGTATTACTCAATGGATAAGGATGATTTTGTCCTACCTGTCATTGACCTATGGTGGAGATTTTCATTATAAAAATTGATTTAAACTTCCGATTTGAATAAATCGGAAGTTTAAAATTACAACAATCAATTTAATTGATTGTCATTTTGAGCATTAAGTAATAACGACAAAAAAAATACAACTATTATAACTGTAAAATATTTCATATTTAACTCCTCTAATATTAAATTAATAAAAAATTAAATCAAAAATTATCTTTCCAACTCACTTTCAGCTATTCGCCAAATCTTTTGACAAGGAAAATTATTATGATATAATTCCTCACTTAAAATTACAGAATCAATTCCTGAATACAAATACTCATTAACTCTCCATAAGTCTTGTGGTGTTGTTACCCCATGATAAATAGTTACATCCATTCCTGACTTGAATGACAAATCTTTTAACAAATCAAGGTCATACTCTTTCTGATTTTTAACAGTGTCAATATCATTGAACACTATCCTCTTGAACCCAAGTTCCCTAAGTTGAAAATAATAATCTTCAAGGGCTACTCCAAAATACTTTTCATTATTTAATCTGTAATTTTCTGTAACAACGCTGGCGTTTATCCTTGTTGATTTATATTTCTTAATTAATTCTTCTATCGAATTAAAACTAAAACTTGCCAAAGGATTAATATGAATCCTTAAAATATCATTATCCAATAAATATTTGCATTGTTCATAATCAGAGAAATTCGCACTAACCTGAATCGGAATATCAACTGCATTTGATATTTTAACAATCAATTGCAAATATGCTTCATTCAAATTATCATCAATAATACTCAATAGTATTGTCCTTGCATTTTCCCGTCTCAACATGCAACAAAGTTCTATAGGATTTCCTGCTAATTTTTTATAAAATTCTTCTGTCCCTTGCTCTCCTTTTATACGAAAAATACATTTCCCATCGGTTAATTTCACTTCGGGAATTACCAGAAATATTTTATTTTGATAAATCCTGTTCATTTACATAATAGCATATTTTAAAGATAATTTTATCAGCTTTTCAGCAGTTAAATCATTTCTCCCAATTTCATCAAGTGCTTTTTTAATTGATTTCTCGGCAACTACTCTTGAATATCCTAATGTCAATAATGCAGACAAAGCTTCCTGTTTCATAAGATTCTGTTCAAAACCTACTGACGAAGAATCAAAATCGCCAATTCTGTCAATTTTATCCTTCAATTCTAAAAGCAATCTTTCTGCTGTTTTTTTCCCTATACCCGGAAGTTTTTGCAAAGCATTCAAATTCCCTTGTATCACGATATGTTGCAATTCTTCTACTGTTGCAGATGACAAAATACCAATTGCTGATTTTGGTCCGATTCCGGATATTGAAATCAATGTCTTGAATAATTCTCGCTCGGCTTTACTCCAAAATCCATATAGTACAATTGCATCTTCTCTGGGAATTAATAAAGTCATAATTGTTACATCAGCTCCTTCTTCAGGTAAATTATTTGAAGTATTCAATGATATTATTACCTGATAACCAACTCCATTGCAATCAATTATAAGCTCTGTTGCTGTTTTTGATATTATCTTTCCTTTCAATTGTGCAATCATATTATTTTCACCTGCTCTTATTAATTTTTGAATAGAACCTCTCATTACAAATTTTTAACTCAATGAAATAAATACCTGATGGTTTATCAGATAAATTTATTTTTAAAACATTATCAGTAATATTACTCAAATTTGCATTCATTTTCGCTATTTCATTTCCCAAAATATTTGAGACAGTAATAACAGCTTCATTGCAATCCTCATTTCTGATTAATATATTGAACTCATTTTCTGTTGGGTTCGGATATATCCTTATGTTATTATAAATTTGATTTTCATCAACATTTACAACAGCATTAAATTCATCTGATATTGATTTGCAACCATTTTTATCTGTGATTTCTACCTTATACAAACCATCAACAGAAATCAAATAATCTTTCTGGGTAGCTCCCTGAATCAAAGTATCATTCAAATACCATTTATATCCCGAAACTTCAGTCTCCCCAGCATTAGCACTAAGTAAATTACCATTCTGCTCTATCACAGGGGCAGGTGGATAATCAAATTCATTAAAAAATATTTTCTCAGTTATTCTTTCACATCCGTTGTTTGCCTTACCCTTTACCCAATATTCTCCTGGTTTAGTT
>RCNQ01000175.1 GCA_003731675.1 Bacteroidetes/Chlorobi group bacterium ChocPot_Mid | reverse complement strand
TATGGATATTTTAATAGCAATTATGTGGTTCTTGAACATCCTGGTACCGGGACAAACATATACCCTGTCGGATGTCGAAGCATTATCTGCTCAAAACCAGGCAGTAATCGAAAATGTTCAAAGTGACCCTGTATTAACTCAGAATGCTTTGAACTATTATGACCAGACTTTCAGCACTGGCAACTGCGATATTATCGAAGAATGGGAAACTAACCCAATCAAGATTAAAAGATAATTGAGCTAATGAAAATTATTGTTTTCATATTGCTTAACTTTCTTTTGCTTTTTTCCGCTTCAGAAAAAAGCAATGTGCAGAAAACTTTTAAAACGAATAGCAAGGATGCGGTAATGGCACAGGAAGTGCAAAGTTTTTATTCCGCAAATCCTTCCTCTCAGACACGAAATAAAGTTCAGTTCTGGGAGGAAGGTTCTTTCGTCCCAAAATTAAAGTAAACTATTCTCTTTGCTTAAAAATCAAACTCTCTCAATCACGTTTCTTAGCTTCTCCTGTATTTCAAGGGCTATTGGTGCCAATCCAGGATTTTGTATTGCTTGCATTGATGCCACAGGGTCAACAGCAGTAACTTCTACTTCACCCGATTCGTGTTCCTGCACAACAACATTGCAGGGCAACATTGTCCCAATTTTATCTTCTTCGGTCAAAGCTTTGTATGCAAATGGCGGATTGCATGCACCGAGTATTTTGTAATTCCGAAAATCAATATCAAGTCTCTTTTTCATTGTCGCTTTCACGTCAATCTCTGTCAGCACACCAAAACCTTCGTTTTTAAGCTCTTCGGTTACTTTTTCTATTGCAGAATTGAAATCCAAAGCCACAATTTTTGTGAAATAATACTCTTTATTCATCATCTCTCCGACATATTAATTATTCTTCTTCAAAATCAACAAATTCAAGAACTTTTCCAATACCTGCACCATGCCTTTTGATTGTAAATTCATCTGTGGTCATATCAATCACAGTTGACTCTCCGACAAAGTTGTACTTATCCGAACGCACAGCCAAATCCACCTTAGGTGCAAAGAAATCAACAAGCTCCTCAGGATTTTTAATATATTCCTCGTTTTCCATTCGTGCAGTGATTGAAATAATCGGTTGTCCGACATACTTCAAAAGAAGTTGCGACAAATCATTGTCAGGAACTCTTATGCCTGATGTCTTACGCTTGGGGTTTTGAGCAAACCTCGGAACTTGCTTTGAAGCCGGTAAAATAAACGTAAAAGGTCCGGGTATCAATGCCTTGATAGTCTTGTATGCCTTGTTGGTTACCTTGGCAAATTCTGCTATATTCGAAAGGGAGTCACAAAGAAAAGTCAATGATTTATGCTCGGGCAAATGTCTGACGGCTCTTAATTTTGCTATAGCTGTCTTATTCGAAAGCTCACAACCAAGTGAAAAACCTGTGTCTGTAGGATATAAAATAACTGAACCGTTTTGAAGAGCTTCTGCTACAATTTTTATCTTGCGGATTTCGGGTGTTTCCGAATGAATTGTTAATATCTGTGATGCCATCTGTATTGTCTCCTCCTTAATTTTACATTACCAATATTGCATTATAATAAAAATTTCTGAGAAATCAAGAAAAAAAATTTTTATAATCATTTTATAAAAATTTTTAAATCAAAAATTAATATAAAATCAGCAGAAAATATGACGTTCTTGTTCATGTCAAATTATTAAATGATAATTGGATTTCATCAGGCGGCTTCTGCTGTCTGCTGAGTATCAACTTCTTCCCAGATACTGAAAATTCCCAGTGTCATATAGTTCTTGCAAACTTCTTCGGCAAATTCTTTTGAATAATATTTCCCCTGTATGATTACTTTTCCACCACGTCTTTCAACAAGTTCATTGTTAGGAAATATTTCGCTCATTGCTTTGATTTTCTTCTTCTTTTGTGGCACAAGCAGAACCTGATACATTTTTGGATTCTCCTCCTGATGAACATAACTATTGATTAATCCCGTGGCTTCGGCAAGGAAGAGTTCTTCTTCTTTAGAAATGACGTTATCTGCTTTCACAATCAGTCTGAACAGGTCTAAAAGTTCAGATGCCTGTTTTACCGGCGGTGAGAGGTTAAGGTATTTTTCTACACTTTCTCTTATGTCAAGCAAGCTGGTTTGCTCACCCGATTGCCATTCTTCAATGTTTGGCAATTCGATGTCCCAGTTTTTTGCAAAGTCATTGATGATTTTTACTTCCGAATCTGAAAGTTCGTTGTCGAGTCGTGCAATTTTTTTGAGTATCTCAATTATTTCTTTTGCTCCGCTTGGACGAATTAATGACTTCATCAAATGACCTGATTCCTTGGATTCTAATCTCAGTGCTTTTTTAACGAGAGTCAAAAATCCGGTTCGTTTGTTTGCCCGAACCCAAAAACCAGTTCCAATAAGTATTACCAATAAATATGAAAGCACCTGTATAGCATCGTTAGTTGCCATAACATAGTTCTTGTCTATGAATGCAAACTTTATCATAAAAGGTGTATGCACTGATATCGCAAGCACATAGGCAAAAATTGAAATGCTGTTGCATACTTCCTGGTCGCTTTTTCGTTTCCATAGTTTGTTTATGGTGAAGTACATACGGACAGCTGTAATAATTACAGCACCAGCAACCAATATCTCAATGATTAAAAGAAATGTTTTCATGATACCTCACAAATTTTTGATTTTGACATTTTTATAGAGTAAAAATAATAAATTGTTATAACTTACAATAATTTTTTTTAGTTAGAAATGATTATTTTTTTTTAATAAATTATCTCTTAGTATAAAATAATGGCTTTTCTTTTTCTTCAATCTTTCATTTACAAATAACATTTTTTAACAATTATGAAAAACATTGAATTTTTGATTTTTTTTAGTATAGTATTCGTTTTATATACAGCAATAAACTATTATATTTTTATCCGTGGATATCAGGTAATAAGCCAGATTCAATGGGCAAAAAGCATATACATTCCTTTGTATCTTGTCTTATATCTTTCATTTCTGGCTAATATAATATTAATTCACAAATACCCTTCATTTTTGAGCAATCAGATAGCTTTCATAGGTAATTTCTGGTTAGCGGCTATACTTTATTTATTTTTAGCAGTAGTTTTACTTGATATCTTGAGATTAATCAATCACTTTATTCCGTTTTTCCCGGCTTTTGTCGTAAACAATTACGCTTTAACAAAGCAAATAAGCGGTGCATTAATTATTTTAACAGTCTTTGTTACTCTGTTTTGGGGTTATAAAAACGCAAACTCACCGGAACTGAAAACTATTGATATAAAAATTCCCAGAAAAACTGTAAAACTTGACAGATTAAGAATCGTAGCCGCAAGCGATGTCCATCTGAGAAGTTTGTGTAGCAATAATTTCAGTGAAAAGCTTGCATCAGATATCAACAAATTAAATCCCGATATTATTTTATTTCCTGGCGATTTGATGGATGAATCAATTGAGCCGGTTATTAAATTTGGCTTGGGTGAACCATTGAAACAATTAAAATCCAAATACGGAACATACGCCATCACCGGCAACCACGAATACATAGGTGGGATTAACCAAACGACAAGTTACATTGAATCACTTGGGATAAAAATTCTCAGAGATGAATTCATACTGATTGATAACGAAATCTACCTCATCGGCAGGGAGGACAGAGCAATTAAGCAGTTTGCCAAAATGACAAGAAAATCACTTAAAGATATTATGAGCAAAGTTGATAAGACAAAACCTTTGTTATTGCTTGACCATCAACCCTTTGGGCTGAATGAAGCTCAAGAAAACGGTATTGATTTTCAACTCTCAGGTCATACTCATCACGGTCAGCTGTTCCCTATAAATTTTATCACAAATAAAATCTACGAAGTCAGCTGGGGGTATCTGAAAAAAGGAAACACACAATATTACGTATCCAGTGGCTACGGCACCTGGGGACCACCTGTAAGAACAGGCAATCATCCTGAATTGTTATTGATAAATTTATATTTTGAAAAATAGTTGTCTTAAAACAACAAAGCAATATTTTCAAACAACTCAGAAGTCGTTGCTACCTCTTTGTGCATCTTGAAAAATTATGATTTATTTTTTGTAAAATTAATGCAACGCTAATTGCATTTGTTGTTTATTGGTTATTGAAGTATATTTGTAAATAAAGTTATTTAATAATAATAACAAACAGCAGTATTTACAAGAAATAATTTTGATAAAATGGGAAAAAATCAAGAAAATGAAAAGTTCAAAGTACTGGAGAAGAATAACAGGAAATCAAAACCAGAGTGGAAAATCATTTTAGAGAATCTTGTTTATCAGGACCAAATGGTTTTGTATCGAATTTGTCGGAGGATGATAATTCAACTTAATCGTATCGAAATAGATGAGATTAGGGAGATAATGAATAAATTCGGACCAGGAATTGAAGCTATACAATTGCAGGAACGCTCAGGTGCAAATTGGCCCAAACCAAAAGGTAGCCCTTTTCTTGCAGACCAGATAATTGACAAGGTTTTTTTCATTGCAGACAAGTATCTGAATGATGAAGATATTACAAAATTACTGAGGATGTGGTTGCATCAGGAACAGATTAATGATTTGTCTCTTGTTCTGGAAAGACGTCATGCTCCTTTGAGTGAGGTGGTTGAAGCTGTAAAAAAGTATTTGCGGCTTTTCAGTGCTGAACAGTTGCAATCAGTTGATGAGATTATTGGTTTGAGAGTCGGTTTAATTTACAGATTTTTATCGGAAAACCTGAATTATATTAACATAGCAAAGAATTATCTTACAATTAAGAAATTTGACGGTTTGCTCGACAGAGTAATAGGTCCTGCGAACGGGAACGGAAAGCTTGGTGGCAAGTCATCTGGTTTGATATTGGCGCGGCAGATTATACGGGATAAAAGAGAAGAAAATGAGCTATTTGTCAAGGTTCGCACTCCTAAAAGCAGGTTTCTGACGTCTGACGCACTGTTTGAGTTCTTACATTACAATGCTTTGGAGGAGTTCGTTTTTTTGAAGTATCAGAATATTGAGGACATACGCCAGGAATATTCATTTTTGGAGTATATATTCAAGAATTCACTTTTCCCACCTGAGCTTGTACAGGGATTTAACATGATAGTTGATGATTTTGAAGGTAAGCCGATTATTGTCAGGTCGTCAAGTTTGCTCGAAGATAGCTTTGAAGCGGCATTCAGCGGAAAATATAAAAGTCTGTTCATTAGCAATGTTGGAACAAAGGAAGAAAGACTTTCTTCGCTGATGAACGCTATTGCAGAAGTCTATGCAAGCTCATTCGGTCCTGACCCTATTGAATACAGACGTGAAAGAAACCTTTTGGATTTCAGAGAAGAGATGGGAATTTTGATTCAGCAGGTCGTCGGTAATCAGATTGGCAAGTATTTTTTACCAAGTTATGCGGGGGTTGCTTTTAGTAATAATGAAATGCGATGGTCAACAAGGATAAAACGGGAAGATGGAATAATCCGACTTGTTGCTGGTCTGGGAACAAGGGCTGTTGACAGAACTATAGATGATTACCCGATACTTATAGCACCGGGACAACCCGGGCTGAGAGTCAACCAGACTGTTGAAGATAATGTTAAGTATTCACAACATTATGTTGATGTTATAAATCTTGAAAAGAATACCTTTGAGACTATACATTTCACTGAGCTGGTGGAAGAATGCAAAGGAGATTTGCCCTCAATTGAAAAGATAGTATCCTTCAATCGTGGAAATGTGCTCGTAGAACCGATAAGTGCAATGGATGATTTTTTGAAAGAAGATATGATAATTACTTTCAACAACCTGGTATCGAGGACTGATTTTATCAAGACGATTAACGCAATATTACATGAATTGCAAACAGCTTACAAAGGACCGGTAGATGTTGAGTTTGCTTCTGACGGCAATGATTTGTATCTGCTTCAGTGCAGACCACAAAGCAAGACTTTGCACGGTGAAAAGGTGAAGATACCATCGAATATCCCTTATTATTCAAAAATCTTTTCAGCATCAAAATTTGTTAATAATGGAATAGTTAATGATATCGAATATGTTGTATATGTGGATTGTCAGCAATATAAGTCCTTGAGAACTGCAGAGGAAATGAAAACCACCGGTACTGTGATTGGAAAGCTAAATTCAGTTTTGCCAAAACGTAAATTCATTTTGATTGGTCCGGGCAGATGGGGAAGCAAAGGTGATATAAAACTCGGAGTACCTGTAATTTACAGCGACATTAACAACAGTGCAATGCTAATCGAAGTTGCAAGAATCGAAGGCGGTTATTTACCCGAAGTATCCTTCGGTACACACTTTTTTCAAGACCTTGTTGAAGCAGACATCAAGTACCTTCCACTCTATCCTGACGAAGAAGGCAATATAATGAATGAAAGCTTTTTCAAGGTTGTGAAGAATTCATTACCGAAGATTTTACCTGATTATGCTGATTATCAGAATGTGGTCAAAGTTATCAAAGTAGATGATTTTAAGAAAAACGGCAAACTGCATGT
>RCNQ01000174.1 GCA_003731675.1 Bacteroidetes/Chlorobi group bacterium ChocPot_Mid | reverse complement strand
CTATTGCTTACCATAGCGTGTAATGAAAAACCTTCGGATAATTCAATACAAAAAGTTATCAAGCCGCACTATACTGAATTTATAAATCCATATGATTCGGTGGGAATTAAACACAATATTTTATTAAGTGATATTATGAGTTATCTAGACTTGAACCCACAATTACTTACATCTGTTCAAGCACCATCTTTGAGTTTTGATTCACTAATAGCATCCTTGGTTTGTAACGCATACATTAATACAAATATCAACAGTAACTGCACAATTAATAATTCGTTGACAGCTTATTATTTCTATGATACTCAATCATTATCAAATACACCAGATACTATTAATATTGGTTCAATTTTTAATTCAACAATTGAAAGTATTTTACTCATAGCTACTACTCGTGACTACAATTACTGCCAAAGGATATACCATGCTATCGAATTTTGCAGTGATGAAAACAATTATCCCAACAATCAAGCAGCTTTTTTGGCATTAAACGATTCATTAACAAGTATTAGTAATTCTATGGGTTTAGAATCATGGATTTCAAATGAATATTTTTCATTGGAGATGTTATCAGTTGCAATTCATTCCTGCCAATTTTGGCAAAATTACTTTCTTATACATTCAATGTATAAACAAAAGCATCCTGTTGTACAAGAAAAAGCGACAGCACGACAAGTTGCCATTGTTGCTGCAGACTGTGTCGGGGCTTTACATGGTGCTTATAAAGGTGCAATTATTTCGAGCGGGACTGCAATAGGAACCTTAGTAGGTGCTGTTGGTGGAGGTATTATTGGAGCAATTTCTTATTCAGCAGGAATGGCCGGTTTGTTTGAAATATGGGATGCATGGAAAGCGGTTGTAGCATCAATGTAATATACTTATTCTTTTTGTGAATACGTTATCGGGACTGGTATTTTTATATAATCAATGTAAAGGGAATAAAACTTATGCAAAAACCAATAAGATTCATATTAAGATTAATTGAAAATATGCTAGCTTTATTATTTTTATCAACTTTTTTTATACAAATAAAATTTGACTTAATACCTCTGAAAATTTTTGTATTTTCGATAATACTAATGATAGAAGCTTGGTTTTTTCAAGTAAAGTTTAGGAAAAAAAATATTACAACATTTCTCTTTATTTATGTTATTTCAATAGATATTATAACTTTAATAATGATAATGTTTTTTACAGGAAATATTATCAAAATTATTTATTTAATATCAATAATGACCCTTTTTCCACTAATTCTAATTTTGTTAATAAGAAATGCAAATTGGATCAATAGAAAATCGGAATATCATAAAATTTAGATAAATGTTTTCATTCATTTGTAGAGACAGGTCTCATACCTGTCTCTACAAGATAAATAATCATTCTTTCTCCTGACTTCCTCACTTTTTTAAAAAAGCTAAAAATTTCTTTGTGGGCGATGGAATATTTTCGCAATTGAACAAATGTTCTCATAATTGCTATATTGACATCTATTGATTTTTTTACTTTTAAAATTGAGGATAACATGGCTACTCCCTGCTCAGTGAAAGCATAAGGTAGGTATCTTATACCCCAATAACTTAAGGTCACAACTTGTGATGTCAAGTTGTTAAGTTCTTTTCTAGTAATGACAAACATGAAATCATTAGAAAATCTTTCAATGTTTCTGCGAATTGTCTACTTTATTGTTCGTGTTTCTGTTTCGTAAAGCATTGCTAAATCGAAATCAAGCATTACCTTTTCAATACGAAAAAGATAAATCCTGCTAATTAAATTCTCTTTTAGTGTTGCTAAAATTTGGGTTGATTTCTTCCTTGATATTTTTCACTTTTCACTATTAGTTATTCACTATTCACTATCTCTCACTTATCTGCTTCACCCATTATTGGGTCAATGGAGCCGATGATTGCTACTATGTCAGCTATCATTGAACCCTCTGCCATTGCTGGTAGTCCTTGTAAGTTTGCTGATGATGTTGCTCTGATTTTCAGCTTCCATGGATAGCCCGTTCCGTCTGAAACAATGAAGTAACCTAACTCACCTTTCGGACCTTCGATTGCTGTGTAGGTTTCTCCGGGTTCGGGTGCAGCACCGAAATTTGTCAGCATGAAGTCGTTGATAAGGTCTTCCATTTTTGTATAGACATCTTGTTTGTCAGGTAGTACTGACTTTGGTTCGACAAGTTTAACTCTGCCCTTAGGCATTTTTTCGAGTATTTGTCTGATTAGCTTTGCACTTTCTTTCATTTCTTCAATTCTTACCATATACCTTGACCATACGTCGCAATCGTTGAAAGTAATAACATTGAAATCAAGTTGGTCATATACAAGATATGGCATATCTTTTCGTAAATCTCTTGCAACTCCTGAACCGCGAAGAACTGGTCCGGTGAGCCCTAAAGCTATTGCTTTTTCAGGTTCAATTATTCCGATTCCTGCGATTCTGTCAACAAATATTCTGTTTTTATGAACGAGTTTTTCGAAATATCTCATTTCGTTGGGGAATTGGTCGAGCCAATCCTTTAGTTTGGCTAATGTTGCATCGTCTATATCGTTTGCTACTCCGCCAATTCGGGTATAGCTTGTTGTAAATCTTGCACCTGTGATGAGCTCAATAATATCGTAAAGTTTTTCTCTTTCCGTAAATGTCCAAAGAAGCATTGTTACAGCTCCAACGTCAAGACAGGTTGAGCCCATTGCCATCAGATGTGACGAAATTCTTGCGATTTCTGCAACAAGTGTTCTTATCCATTGAGCTCGAGGTGGTGCTTCAATTCCAAGTGAATTATCAATCGCAAGAGCTATTCCGACATTATTTGAGAGGGGAGCCAGGTAGTCGTTCCTATCGGTAAAAGGAATGAAATCATGATACGTCATGTTTTCAGCTAATTTTTCGTAACCTCTGTGGAGGTAACCAAGTTCCGGTACGAGTTTAATAATGTTTTCACCGTTCAGACGCAAAACACAACGTAGTACTCCGTGAGTCGCAGGATGCTGTGGACCCATGTTCAATATCATGTCATTTTCCAAAGGGTCATCGAAAATAACAGAAATATCCTTATCCATAAGTTCTTTAAGGATTTTGCTGTTTCTAATCTTATGCATTCTCTCAATTTCTGCTCTGCTGTTAAGATTCATTACCACTGCTCCTATTAATTATCATATTTTAAAAAAGCTAAACAATAATAAAACTACAAATATATTGATTTTTTCAGTAGTAACAAATTACTCTTTAAGTCTTTGTCAAATAGCATCAAATTTATTTAATTTATTTTTTAATGCTTTCATTGTAAGATATTATTTTAAAAAGGATATACGTAAACATAAAAATTACAGAAAAAAAATTAATTTTTCAAAATTGACTAAAATCTGTATTTTGTCAATTTTTTATTGTAAATAAATATATATTAAATAAACTTATAGGTTGTATATGGCTGAGACAGCATTGGAAAGATTTATTCGCTACGCAAAAATTGATACCCAATCGCAAGAAGGTTCGGATAGATACCCGAGCACAGAAAAACAGTTCGATTTGCTTAATCTTTTGGTTAAGGAAGTTAAGGAGTTGGGTTACAAAGATGTAGAAATTGATAATTATGGTTATGTGTTTGCAACAATACCGTCAAATATTCCTGAAGGACATCCTGCATTTGGCAAGGTTCCTGTTATTGGGTTTCTTGCTCATGTGGATACTTCACCTGATTCGAGTGGTAAGGATGTCAAACCACAGATAATCGAAAATTATCAGGGTGGTGACATCGTTTTACCCGGCGACCCAAGCAAAGTTATTAAAATGTCAGAAAATAAAAATTTGGCAAAGTGCATTGGGCATACAATTGTAACAAGTGATGGAACTACTTTGCTTGGTGCAGATGATAAAGCTGGTGTTGCGGCAATTATGACTCTTGCTCAGGTTTTATCTGAGAATTCAAGCATTTTGCACGGGGATATTCGTATTGGATTTACTCCTGATGAGGAAATTGGTCAGGGTACTAAGTATTTTGATATTAAGAAATTTGGTGCAAAGTATGCTTATACTATTGATGGGGATATGCCTGGTGAACTGAACAAAGAAACGTTTAGTGCTAATTCAGCAATTATCACGATTGAAGGCAGGGATATTCATCCCGGTATGGCAAAAAATATTATGGTTAATTCGATTAGAGCTATGGCTGATATTATTGCTAAGTTGCCGAGGGATATGGCTCCTGAAACAACGGAAAAATATGAGCCATACATTCATCCACATACCGCTGAGGGTTCGGTTGTTAAATCAACAATTAAGTTTTTGTTGCGTGATTTTAAAACATCTGGTTTGGATGAGCAGAAGAGAATTCTTGAGAGTATAATCAAAGAGGTTCAACCCTTACACCCCAAAGCAAAATTTAATTTGGAGATAATCGAAATGTATCGCAATATGAGGGAAAAACTTGATGAAAATCCATTGGTGCTGGAGTGCTTATGGGAAGCCGCAGAGCAAGCTGGTGCTAATCCTTATTGGGAACCGATAAGAGGTGGAACTGATGGTTCGAGATTGACAGAGATGGGATTGCCGACTCCGAATATTTATGCTGGTGGTCAAAATTTTCATAGCGTGAATGAATGGCTTTCTGTTGATGCTATGAATTTAACGGTAAAGACTTTAATTAATCTTGTACAAATTTGGGTTAAGAAAAGTGCATAATGTGAATTGAATAATTTATCAGAACTGAAGACGATTGATTATTGTGGAATTAATACAAAATTTATGAAATAGATGGAGAAATAAATGGAACAAATGTCAACAAAAAGTGGATTACCGGAGAATGCATATACTGAATTAAAGCCAGGAGAAGTTTATCGTCCAGTAATGGCACCTGAGTATAAGTTTAAGGAGGTAACACCTTGGTCAGTAACCTGGGGCTTATTTATGGCTATTATTTTTTCTGCAGCGGCGGCTTATTCAGGATTAAAAATCGGGCAGGTACTTGAAGCGGCAATACCAATATCAATAATTGCTGTTGGCGCATCAGCTTTTTTCAATAAGAAGAAAGCATTGGGTCAAAATGTGATTATTCAGTCAATAGGTGCAAGTTCGGGTGTAATTGTAGCCGGAGCGATTTTTACGATACCTGCTTTGTATATATTAGGTTTGAATGTGAACTTCTTTCAGATTTTCTTTTCATCATTGCTCGGAGGTTTTCTCGGAATTTTATTTTTGATACCATACAGAAAATATTTTGTTAAGGAGATGCACGGTAAATTCCCATTTCCGGAAGCAACAGCTACTACTGAGATTTTAATAACTGGTGAAAAAGGTGGCTCCCAAGCTGGGGTATTGATTGCAAGTGGATTGATAGGTGGTTTGTATGATTTTATGTTCCAGGCACTCGGTTTTTGGAAGGAAACAATTAGTTCAAGAATTATTCCTGTAGGTCATGAAATAGCTGAAAAAGCAAAGATGCTCTTCACGTTTAATGTTAGTGCGTTGATTGTAGGATTTGGTTATCTTGTTGGTTTGAAGTTTTCTTTAATAATAGCAGTTGGTTCTTTTTTGTCTTGGTTTGTGCTTGTCCCATTGCTTCATGCAATTGGAAATATTACTATGCCAGCAGGAGGAACTAACTTTTTTGATGCAATGAGTGCCGAGGAGATTTTCAGGAATTACGTAAGGCATATTGGCATCGGTGGGATTGCAATGGCGGGAATAATTGGAATAATAAAATCTTCGAAGATAATTGGTGGTGCATTTGCTCTGGCTTTCGGCAGTATCTTTGGAGGAAAAAAAGGCAAATCAGATGACCAATTGCGAACTGAC
>RCNQ01000173.1 GCA_003731675.1 Bacteroidetes/Chlorobi group bacterium ChocPot_Mid | reverse complement strand
GTTTTTTATAACATCAATTCTCTTGGCTTTCTTCATTCGTTCTATGATTTTAGAAACTATTATACTGGGTATAATTCAGTTATATTTTCCAATAGTACTGATTTACTACTATATTGTTTTATTGATTTTCAGAAAAAATCGTTCGAAAGAAGAATCGAGTTTAAGCGGACTTTTGAATTTTGTTTTTCTGATAATTCTAATTACAGCAATTATAACATTCATTTTAGCATTAAAAGGATATTTATTTTTTAATGTTGTTTACGTTGCAGAACTTATTTTAGTCCCTTTCACATTAATTTATACTATTGGCAGATACAAGCTCTTAAATCTCGAATTCAGGATTAGAAAAAACATTCAATATATTCTTATATCAGGGCTTTGGAAGATATTTTTAATATCAGTAATCATTTTTTGTATCACTTTAATAGCTAAATTAAATATATACATTCCAAATTTACATTTTACAGGTACTACGATTGAAGTTTTGGAGAAGCCATTATCATCTCAAATGACAGATATTTATCAGAATGTATTTATGATAATTGTAGCTATTGCAGGTGCATTTGTTTTCAGATATATAAACAAAATTGGTCAAAAATTTTTAGACAAAAAATACTACAGAACAAGATTTGATTACAGGAGAGCATCGCAAGAATTCTCTGAAATACTGGATAAAACTATATCGCTTGAAGAATTGTCGAAAAATATTATTACTGAGCTTGTAGAACTTGTTTATCTGAAAAAAGCAGGAATTATTTTTTATAGGAATGAAGAATCTGTTATAACTTCTTATTTTCATGGATTTACTAACCATTCTTTGACAGAATACTGCAAAGTAACTGCTTCTAAGCAGATTGATAATATAAAACTCTACAATAAAGAATTTCAGGTAGATTATATTTACGAACCGATGAAGGAGATTTATAAAAAGTGTGAGTTCCGATACGTTATTCCAATCAGGTCTAAGGATAAGATAATTGGTTCATTGATGGTTGGTGACAAGATGTCCGAGACTCCTTATAACAGAGAAGATATTGAATTTTTGAATCTTATTTCCGGTCAGATTTCCGTAGCTGTTGAGAATGTTTTTTTATATGAAAAGTTAACTCAACAAGAAAGGATTAAGCATGAATTGGATTTGGCACGCAAAATACAGCTGGCATCTCTTCCACTCAATATTCCTTTTGTTTCTGGTTTAGATGTTTCAGGTATATCAATACCTGCACACGAAGTTGGAGGTGATTTCTATGATTACTTACACAGAAACGGGTATTTAACTGTAATTGTCGGTGATGTTTCCGGTAAAGGAACATCTGCAGCTTTGTATATGTCCAAAGCTCAGGGAATAATGAGAACTTTACACGAATTCGATTTGTCGCCAAAAGAATTATTGATACGTTCAAATCAACTTTTATACAAATACCTTGAAAAAAATTCATTTATTACTGCCATTTGTTCTCAATTTGATACGAAAAATAAAGAAATAATCATTTCAAGAGCAGGTCATCTACCAGTTTACTACTATAATGGGCAAACTAAGGATTTGGCAGTTATTCAACCAAAAGGAATTGTCCTTGGAATGACAAAAAGCAATTTGTTTGATTGTCATATAGAAGAAAGACATCTTCACTATAATACAGATGATATTTTTCTTTTCGTAACAGATGGGGTTCTTGATGCAAGAAATTCATTCGGTTATGAGTATCAATCGGAAAGACTGATGAAAATATTGAAAAAAAATGTTGGGAATTCATCTGAAATCATCAGAAATGAAATTTTACTATCATTGAAGGAATTTACTTCTGATTTTGAGCAGTTTGATGATATGACAATAGTTGTAATAAAAGCTCTGTAATTACCATTCAAACATAAAACCAACTCTAAATCCTTGATTATAGTCAGTCCTGAATTTTAAAGTTAATTCATCTGATACGTTAAAATCAAAGAGATGAGCTCCTACATAGGCATCTACAGCTGCAAAAATATAAACTCCAGACAAGTAGAAAATATCCTGGTCTCTTTGGTCTCGATAATATTCTTTTATTACTTTTGATTGACTTCTGTTTGGGTCTGAAGCACTCATTTTATCATACTTATTTTGCTCATCAGAGTATTTATTATGATTGTCGAGAATTAAGTATGTGAGGACTCCTGTTGCACCTAAAAACAAGGGTGCTTTCCAATAAGATTCATTATATAATTGCCCCGCTCCGGGTAATAGCAGTGAGAGAAGGACTGCAGTTGTCGGCGATTTAGTCATAACATAAGTCTTTTTGGAAACAGGGGCATCTGAAACAAAATCCTTAAGCGGTTTTGGTTTAACAGTGTCTGCTTGATTATTTTCCTTTAGAGTATCAACCTGAGCAAAAAGTAAAGTGCTTTGAGCTGGAGTTTGGGTTGTTTCTGGATTTTCTTCAGTAATTACTTTTCCCCATTGCGGTAATTCAGTAGAAACTAATAAATAGTAATTAAAACTGAACAATAGAATAAACAATGATATTTTAATTAAACATTTCAATTATTCCCCGCTTTCAGTTTGTTTGCACCAAGCATAGCTGCACCAATAATACCTGTATTTTGTTTGAAAAAAGCCTCCCTAACTTCAAACTTATATGATATAGTCGGTAAAGAACGCTCTTTTATTGTTGTTCTAATTGTGTCGAAGAAAAAATCTCCTGCCTGCGATATTCCACCACCGATAATAACGTATGGAATATCAAGTAAATTCATAGCAGAAGCTAATCCGATACCAATTAACCTTGCAATACTATTCAAACAATCAATTGCAGGTTTTGAGCCGTATTTTGCTAATTCAGCAATATCTTTAACATCTAAATTATTTTCTGATTGAATTCCAGAATGATGTAATGTTACCTGGGACTGATAGTTTTTAATTATGGCATTTCTTCCAGCAAATTCTTCGAGAATACCCAAGCGAAATGGTTGTAGAGAATTATCTTTATGCTCAGAATTTATTATTGTATGCCCAATTTCACCAGCACCTCCTGAAGTACCTTTGAATATTTTTTTATTAATTATAATTGCTCCACCAATACCTGTACCCAAAGTAACATATATAAAATTTTCGAGGTCAGTACCGTTTCCCAATTCTAATTCAGCAATAGCTGCGGCATTTGCATCATTGTCAACAGCTATTGTCAAATGAGAGATTTTTTTAAATTCATTGCCAATATTAAACCCTTTCCAGAGAGGAAGGTTTGGTGACACATCTAAAACTCCAGATTTATCAATAATTCCTGGAACTCCAATACCCATTGACTGAACAGAAGGAAACTGTTCAATCAGTTTAGGGATAATTGATTTAAATTTTTCAAATATAATATTCGGATGAATGTTCTGGTTGTTTTCCAAGGAATTTTGATTTAAAATATTTCCGGAATTATCAACAACTCCATATTTAATATTAGTTCCTCCGATATCAATACCAATAAACATTATATTTATTATTTATTTTGATTTTCTAATTTTTTACGAATAAAAACCCTTTCGCCTTTTTTTACCAAACCGTATTTTTCCCTTGCGATTCTTTCAATTTCAATAGTATCAGTTCTTATTTGATGGATTTTATCTCTTAACGAATCGTTAGTTTTTTTTATGTCTAATAATTCATTATAAGCATCAGTCCTTTGTCCGGCTAGTTTAATGCTTTTAATGATACCATATGGTGAAAACAAGAAAAAAGCACCAGCTACTGCAACAACAATAGCTGCAATAAGTGCTTTTCTTTTAATCTTTAATTGAGATATTCTCTCAAATAAATCACCATTTGGTTTTTCTCCGTTCATGGATTACTTAGAAAATTGCTTTAAAAAACCAACGAATTTGTCCATCTCTTCTTTAGTCCTTTTCTCAGTAACAGCAACGAGTAATCCTTTTTTACATTCAGGAAAGCGATTAGTGTCGATACCAGCCAAAAATCCTTGTTCTTCACCTTTTTTCAGTATTACTGATGGTTCGGTTGGTGTATTAACTAAAAATTCACGGAAAAATGGTTTGTCGTTAATTAATGAAAATCCCT
>RCNQ01000172.1 GCA_003731675.1 Bacteroidetes/Chlorobi group bacterium ChocPot_Mid | reverse complement strand
TATAAATTAATGTGAAAAGGACTAAAAAAAGTTCTGCAACGTAAACAACATTAAAAAATAAATATCCTTTTAATGCTAAAATGAATGTTATAATTGCTGTAATTAGAATTATCAGAAAAACAAAATTCAAAAGTCCGCTTAAACTCGATTCTTCTTTCGAACGATTTTTTCTGAAAATCAATAAAACAATATAGTAGTAAATCAGTACTATTGGAAAATATAACTGAATTATACCCAGTATAATAGTTTCTAAAATCATAGAACGAATGAAGAAAGCCAAGAGAATTGATGTTATAAAAAACAATAAACCAAAAATATAAGGCGTTGCAATCACCCATTTTGTTTTTAACATATCCTCCCTTATTCTTGGAAAATATACTAAGGCATGTATTAGTAATGCAAATCCAAGAGCTGGTGCTAAGCTGAATAATAAAAAAATGTGGTACTGAAATATACCATAAGTTCTTAAAGGAATGAGAAAAGAAGAAAAATAATAACCAATTAGTATCATTGCTCCACCAAGCAGTCTCGCCGCTTTGATTTCAGGTCTGCTTTGAGTTAGAACTATACCTAAGATAATATAAATTAAACCAATTACAAATAAAAGCAAATAGTTAATAGATAACTGAAATCTTACAATCTGAATTTTAACTTCAAATGTTTTATTGTCTCTAAGAATTTCATATCTGAGAAAACTACCTTTATCCCCTTTGAGTATATAATCATTAGCTTCAAGAGCATTTTGAAACTCTTCTCCATTAACTTTTATAAAAAAATCACCTACTTTTACTCCAGCTCTTTCCGATGTACCACCTTTTTCTACGTAACCTACAAATACGGCAGAGTGAAGATACCTGATAAAATTCTTCGGGATGTCTTTTTTGCTGACATTGACTATTTTAAAATTACTAAGTCCTCTTCTTGAAAAATCCTTGTTTACATTTTTTGTATCTGCAAAAACTATTTCAACAGAGTCATTTTTAAAATCGTTATACAAAAGTTCCATAAGCTCTGTAGTATCAGATGGCTTTTTCCCATTGACTTTGACAATTAAACTCCCAACTTCTATTCTGCAGTCTTTGTTTTTAATATCATAACACTCATTAAGTCTGGCTTTTATTGGTTTTGTTACATAAAATCTTGATGGTGGGTCAGTATATAGATTTTCATCAGTTTTAGATGTCAGCATCATAGCAAAATTACTGACATCAAATACTAACAGCACTAAAGCAACAATAGCAATAAGAACTCTGTAGAGAATTTTATTTTTATACTTCGCCAACAAAACGTATTTTACTTAAATTAAAGATTTATTATTTATTCTTAGACGAAAATAATATTAATAATGTTTCAATATTTATTATAGATATTACTTTACTTCTTAATATTTATCTTATTATATTTAAGGTAACAACGTTGATTGTATTACATAGAATCTCTGTGCTGTAAAAACACCTTAAGTTCCTGATTAGTCCTGAGTAAAGCCCTGACAAATGTTGATTGCATCCTGTGAATCAATGAACGTGTTAGTTTATCAACTTTTTCAATATTTTTTTCCGAAAATTGTGTCCTGTACTCTTCGATGAGTTGTTGTCTGATTAATTCAAACTTTTCTGAATATGGTTCTAAAATTGTATTTGTTCTTGTTTCTGACCATGCCTGAAACACTTTTACTTCATCTTCAACAATTTTTTCTGCTTCGGGTAAAGCTTCTAACTGATTTCTTTTTTGTTCTTCAAGATATAACCTTAAATCGTCAATGTCATAGAGTTTCAGATTTTCTGGAATATATGAATTTTCAATATCTCTGGGAACTGCCATATCAATCATCAACGACGGACATTTGCTTTCCTGAGATAATTCTTTAATTAATTTGCTACTAATTATATATTCACTTGCACCAGTAGATGAGAAAACAGCATTTGAGTTTTCTAATGCTGACTTCAGGTCATCAAGCCCTTTAGCTTGTCCGCCAAATTGCTCAGCCAATATCTCCGCTTTATATTTTGTCCTATTAACAAATAAGAAACTTGAAAAACCCGCATAAGTTAATTTCTCAGCCATAATAGTTGTGTTTTCATTAACTCCTATGATACATATCGTATCACTTTTCTGAAGGTTATCAATCATCAGCTGAGCCGCCATACCACTGACAGAACGTCTTCCCTCGGCTATGCTTGTTTCCGACCTTACCCTTTTACCTGTTCTGAATGCGGCGTGAAGTAACTTATGCAGCATCTTATCAACAACTTTAAGCTTACAGGCTTTACTGTATGCTTCTCTGACCTGACCTTGGATTTGGAACTCACCAAGGACTAAAGAATCCAAACCAGATATAACCCTGAAAATATGTCGTGTTACTTCAATTTCTCTAAATGTATAAAATATATGCTCATAATCTGAAATATCAATATTTTTCTCAAAATATATCCTTTCGATTAAATCAAATGGGTCAATTTCATTTTTCAGTGAAAAGTAAAACTCAAGTCTGTTGCAAGTAGATAATATCATTACACCTTCAACTTCATTTAAAGAAAAAAGCTTTTCAGCAAATTCTGATTCTTCTTTGCTATTCAGTAATAAATGTTCACGCTCAGCGATTTTACTCGATTTATGATTGATGCCAATTAATGCAAGTCTGGTATTTATTGATTCCATTTAAACTCAGTCCTCAGCTAATACTATTATTTTATCTTCAGGTTTGAAAATGATTTTATCAGATTTTTTAGGATTAACTCTTATGCCATAAAATTCGTTCGTATTGTAAGCATACTCATTTATTCTGTAACCAATTGCCACATCACCTTTTTGTGCCGCTGATTCAAGTACTGTATAAAAATCCATTTCAACACCGGCTTTCACATAATCGTGAATTGGTTTAAGATATATCTCCGAACCTTCAGCATCGAAGAAATCATCAAATACATATTTAAGATATTTATTTTCTGATAGCTGAGCAAGCATAAGACTTATCAATTTATCACTAACAATAAAATCATCTGCCCGGGCAACTTCTGCTAATGCCTGATTCCTAACATCCAGCATTTCACTAACTATATTCAAATGCTTGTTGTACTTATCGGCAATATTTCTTAAATGTAAAAGACAAATCAAAGTCTGTGCATCAGCTTCCTGAACATCCATGCCCCTAGTATAACTCAAAATTATTATATGGTCATACTCATGGACACAATTTTTATCAAGTTCTGAACGCAAAGTAATATTTGAATATTTAAACTTAATTGTGTGGTTCTGTAAAAAAGAACTTAATTGATTTATCTCATCTTCAATATTATCATACTCTGCTAAAATTAAAATTTCCGAACCAGGTGCAACATAATTATCCAGTTCTCTGACAATTCTCCCTCCTTTATTATTCCAACCAAGGAATAGAGTTTTTTCAACCTGCTTTGGAGTAGTGGTTTTATTTGTTATGTATTCTTTTCTAATCTGGAAACTTTGTTTCTCGTTTAAAATAACAGTATCATCATCTTCAGAAATAGCAATTATTTTATCACCTTGTTTTATTAAAGTATTCATTGGTGGATTTACAGTTACACTTCCGTCTTCATATTGCAAACCGATAACGGCTGAATCCTCATAAGAAAATAATGCATCATAAAATGTCTTGCCCCATAACTTAGGTTCTTCCTGGAAATAAATCTCGTCTCCGTCAAAATCAAGCAATTCTTCGTAAACAACACTTAGACCTGATTGTCGGCATGTTTGTGCCGTTACCTTTGCAACCACATCGAAAGATAAAACATAAGTTACTTCATCTTTTCCTACAACTTTTGCCGCTTCTATGTTTGCCTCATCCTTTATTTCTGCGACAATATGGTATGGCTCAGGTTTCCTGTTAGGATTATTTGTCAATGCCAAAACTGACTTAATCACATGAGTATCAGGATTTGTTCCTTCAGGCGAAATAATGATTATGGAACGTGCTTCATGTGGGTTCGCTTTTTCTATATCTGTCAAATCCAATGGCTTACCTGTTCTGCAAATAACTTTAGTTGTCTTGAAGTCAGTTATTTTGGAGCGAATCTCATATTCCATCTCCATACGGTCTTTATCACCAAGAACGACAATGCTCAATCCTTTGTAGTTCTCATTGGCAGTGATTATTTCGGATATGATAGTAAATATTTTTGGTGACCATCGGATAATTAGAGTATGATTTTTTTCCAGTACTTTAGTGTGACCTTTTCTTAAGTCATCAATCTTATTTTTAAAAGCAGTTGAAACAATACCTATAAGAACACTGAGTAACAAAACACCGGAAATCGTAACAAAAAGCATTATTATTCTGAATGTCCAGCCAGTATCACCCCCAAAATTTCCAGGGTCCAGCATCCTTGTCATTGCCTGCCATACAGCTTCAATAAAAGTATATTGTGAGTTGTCATTTTGAGTAATATCTCCGTAAGATATTAGTAAACCGGCAAATATGGCGCATAAAAAAGTAATTAGGGCGAGCCAACCTATCAACCCCATAGCTCCAGCTGATAGAGTATTGTCAAACGAATACCTTATTCTTTCCCATATTCTCGGTTTATTTTTACTCATCTAAATCATTATTACATTATCAAATATAAAACTTACAAAATTAAGAATAAAACGATAACATTAATAAAATAATAAAAAGAATCAACTATACTTTTTTGTTAATAATTGGTTATATTTATATAAATCATTGAATTATGTAATAGATATTGTATTATTAATTAAATAATATCATTATATTTTGTAATTTTGCGAGATATGGAATCAAAAAATTCAAATATTGATTATCTCGGGTTATTACAAAGTTCAATTGACCTGAACTTAGAAAATTATATTTTAAAATTCAACGATTGCAATGAAAAATTTTGTGAGTTAGCTGTTCACGATATCAGGGTTCGCATCCGTAGATTTTTAACACTGTTATCTATGTTAAAAACCATTAGTAACTCAGAAACAACCCTTTTGATTGTCCCTTTGCTTAAAGACCAGCTTAAAATTTTTAATCCTTTAAGAGATGTTCAGGTTCAACTATTGAAAGTTCAGACATTGGTTTATACTTATCCTGTACTTTACAAGTTTTATCATTATCTTTTAGAAAAGGAAGAAGGGTTGATTTCAATAATCCAACAACAAATAAGGGAATTTGATATAGTCAGTTTTAACAAACTTATTTTAAAATTAAAACTTGAACTTGATAAATTTTACAAAGAAAATCAAAATATTGTTCTAAGACCACAAGATTACGCATATCAAAGATATAATATGGTTGTAACAAAATTCAACCAATCGAACAGAGCAGATGTTAAAAGCATACATAAAGTTCGACTGAATTTTAAAAAATTTAGATATTCAATGGAAATCATAAAACCGATTATACAGGAAAAATCCCCCGAAGAAATGATTTCACCTGAAAATGATTTATATTTTAAAATGAATGAATTTCAAACAGTCATGGGTAATATTCAGGACCTTACAATTTTTATTAGAGATTTATACACATACGCTGAGTTTCAGAATGTAGTCTCAAAGGAAATGTTCAAACCTGTTGAAAAAGAACTGATTATTGAAAGAGAAAAGCAAATAGATGATTTCTATTCAAATTTTGAAAAATTTTATTCTTTTTGGAAACCTGAATATTTGATTTAAACTACATTTGCATAAAAAATGATAACAAAAGTTAAAAGAGATAGAATAAAATTTTGGTTCGATATTTATATCGCTGTTATCGGAATAATCACATTGTCACTCTTTCTGATTATTCTTGGTTACAAACTTAATCCATCACAAATTGTTTTAATTAAATCCACAATTAATTTCATCATTATTACTTTTTTATTACAGGAAATTATCAGGTTTATAATTAATCTTCATGTAAAAAATTATTTTAAAAATCACATTTTTGAATTTATTATAGTAGTTCTACTTTCTCTTGACATGTCATTTACTGGAACAATTATGAATGTTATCTGGGGAATAAATCCCAGTTTAAATAATATTCAGGTTACATTAATTTATACAGGTATTCTGCATTTACTTATAATTATAACATTCTTCATCAAGTTACTAAGGTATAGTTATTTATTAGATAAAATCAAATTACATCCGGGTGCAATATTTGCATTAAGTTTTCTGTTCATTATTATATTAGGAACAATATTACTCCTATTGCCAAATTCAACTCCAACTGGGAAAAGTATAAGTCTAATTGATTCCTTATTTACATCTACAAGTGCGGTATGCGTTACAGGGTTAATAGTTTTGGATACAGCTAAAGATTTTACTTTCATTGGACAATTAGTTATTTTATTTCTGATTCAGACAGGTGGACTGGGTGTAATGACGCTGACAACTTTCTTTGCTATGTATTTATCGGGAGGGACAAGCTTCAAAATCAAAATAATGATGAAAGATTTGCTCAGTCAGGAAAGTCTGGCAGAAGTTAGAAATATTATTTTGAAAATTCTTTTATTCACGTTTTTAATAGAGTCATTGGCTGCATTAATTCTATACTTATCAATGGGTGGCTCTTTGATTGAAATAAAATGGAATTTACTTTTTTCAAGCATTTTTCATTCTGTTTCTGCATTTTGTAATGCAGGGTTTTCAATTTATTCAGCAGGTTTAATGGATGATACTCTTTTGAATAATTATTCATTCTATACAATAATTATGATATTAATTGTATTAGGAGGATTGGGATTTTCAGTGCTTTCTAATTTATTCCAATTGCGGAATAGAAAAAATAATCTTCAAAAACTTAAGTATAGATTAACTATATCAACAAAAATAGTATTAAGCTCGACTCTAATATTAATTTTCTCGGGAGCATTATTTGTGTTTTTTGCTGAACCATATTCATTTAATAGTTCAATGGGTTTTTTTGAGAAAATATTTCATTCATTCTTTCTTTCTGTTACTGCAAGGACAGCAGGATTTAATACTGTCCCAATTGATTTGCTCACAAATGTAACCATAATTGTTCTGTTACCATTAATGTGGATTGGTGCATCGCCAGGTTCGACCGGTGGTGGTATTAAAACAACAACAATCAGCGCCGCATTTCTTTCACTATTTAATCTAATGAGAGGTAAAGAAAAAGTGGAATTGTTTCACAGAGAAATTGATTCTGATAGCATAAAAAAAGCCTTCTTAGTGATTTTAAGCTCATTGATATTTCTTGGAATGGGAGTTTTTGTATTAGTCTGGATTGAACCAACGAAACAACCTTTGGATTTGATTTTCGAGGCAACATCTGCATTAGGTACAGTCGGATTATCAAGAAATTTAACAAGCTTTTTGGGAACAGGTGGGAAAGCAGTAATTATCATTTTAATGTTTGTTGGTAGAATTGGAGTATTGACTTTTTTCATGGCATTTGTAAGGAATAAATCGGAATTACACTATTCTTATCCAAAAACAGACATAATGATTGGTTGAGAATTTTTGATTAATTTGTAAATTATTTAAGTTTAATTTTAAATATAAAAAAAATGAAATATTGTGTTATCGGCTTGGGATATTTTGGATATAATCTTGCTATCTCTCTTAGCAAGGCAGGAGCAGAAGTTCTTGTGATTGACAATCATCAGGATAAAATTGATGATATATCAAATAAAGTAACCACTGCTATTTGTATGGATTCGACAGACAAAAGGACTTTGGCTTCACTTGGTCTTGATGAAATGGATGCTGTTATTGTTGCTATCGGAGGAGATTTCGAAGGTTCTTTACTAACGACAGCTCATTTGCAGGACTTGGGAATTAAAAAAATATATAATCGGAGGACATCAAAAGTTCATGAAAGAATTTTGAATCTTATGGATGTTCATGAAATTCTTGTTCCTGAAGCAGATGCTGCCGAGCAACTGAAAAATCGATTGATGATGCCAGGTCTGATTGAATCCTTCAAACTTAGCAGTGACTTTGGTGTTTATGAGATTGCAGCACCAAAAATGTTTATCGGTAAAACACTAATTGACACTAATTTAAGAAGCGATTACAAATTAAATCTTGTGACAATTAAAAGAAAAAATACAGAAAAGAAAATATTTAAATCCAAAAAAGCAGAAAAATATATTGTCATTGGTGTCCCAAAACCTGATGAAATTATACTTGATGGAGACATACTTGTGCTTTTTGGTCAGGATAAAGATATCAAAGATTTACTTGAGGAATAATAAAAATATGAATTTAAAAAAATATTTTATATTACTTTTTATTCTTTTCAATTATTATTTATTTTCAGAGGAAATGACTTGGATTGAACCATTGAATTTAGCCAACATCAATTCCACAGCTGATGAATTTGCACCATCATGGAACAGCTTCGAAAATTTATTATTTTTTAATTCAAACATCTCAGGTTTTTCAAAGTACTATGTTTCCAAACCTGACGAGCAATTTAATTTTAAAACTATCTCTTTACTCGAAGGTGAACTTAACCAAAACAAAAATAACCAGTCCTATATTACTTTCGAGACTAAGGATATTGCGTATATTTCTACATTCAGGCAATTACCCAAAAAATCAGTAATGAATATTCTTCAAACGCGCAGGTTAAAAAATCAATGGATGAAACCTTTTGATGTAGATAGTTTAAAATATGATATTTTCATGGCTCATCCTACTGTATCACCAGATGGTAAAATGATGGTTTTCTCAACTCAATTGAATTCAAAATATGATGATACCGATTTATGGATAGCTTATAGGCAAGAAAACGGCTCTTGGGGTGCAATCATGCCTATGCTAAATTTGAATACCCCAGGCAATGAGATTACGCCTTACTTCGCATCCAACGATACTCTTTATTTCGCTTCCAATGGTCAGGAAGGTCAGGGAGGGTATGATATTTTCATTTCGGTAAAAAAAAATGGAGTCTGGCAGATTCCGAATCCGTTAATATATATCAATACGGCTTATGATGAATCAGATTTTGCCATTCTGCCAAATCAAAAAGCAATATTTACTTCAAATCGCCCAGGTGGTAAAGGTGGTTTAGACCTTTATATTGTCCGATATGGGAAAATGCAACCAACGGAAAATATAAAGCAAAATATTAATTTTTCCATAGCATCTCAGGTTCCTGAAATAAAAATTAAAGAAAATATTATTTTCAACTCTACTCCGATATTCAATTATTATTTCTTTAATATCGATGAATTCTTAAAAAAAGGTTTTAATTTCTCGGATGACCTTACAAAAATTGAACCCGACTCTGTACATTTGAGTTCACCAAAAATAATTGTAAAAAGAGTGAAATATTTAACAGAACACAATTTGATTATCAGCGTTTTTTGTTCGGGCATTGATGAAATTATTAAAGATAATATTACAAGGAGTCTTATTAAAGAATTCGAAATTTCTGCTAGTCGTATTAGTATTAATTTTGTTGAATTAAATGATAAACAAAGAACAATTTTAGGAGATAATAAAACAGCTTATTTGAAATTCGATTCTAATAATGAAAAAATATTTGAACCTTTTGATTTAAATGATAATAATATTGAAATTTTACCTCCGACATTAGAATTAACTATTGAGACTGACAAGCCTGAAATGATTAATCATGCTGATTTTATAATGAAAATCGGTTCAGATTTTGAAAAAAAAATTTTACAGACTTCAAAATTGCCTCAGAACATACTAACAAAAATATCTGATAATTCCAATGTTTTGCTGAATTCTGATTCTTTAATAATTGAGCTGAATGCACTCGATAAATTCAATCAAACACATAACTACAGGCAAACCTATTTGATAGCTCATTCAAAAAATACTCAGGATAAATTTATCGTTTTCAATAATAAAAGATATGTCGAATATTTTTTATTGATACCTGACATGAATGATTTAGCAGGAGAAAATCCCTTTCGCCGTTCTATCAATTCAATGGTCGAAAAGGCAATGAAGAAAAAAAATATTATTATTCGTAGCTTTTCAGATTATGCCAAAAACTCATCAGACAGATTGAAGGATTATTTATTAAATCAAACAGGAGCTAAAGGTCTAAATATTGAGATAGACAATAACGTCATTAAGGATGTTAACTCAAAAAAAATATACAGCAAATTTTTATTTAGTATTTTAGTAGAAATTTAAAATATTATTTTAATAAAATATTTTTTATCAAGTATTCAAAGCTATGGCTGAGACATTAGAACAAATTGAATCTGATGTTCAGGAAATTGAAAATATCGCATTTCCTGCAAGAGTCATATTATTCAATGACGATTGGCATACATTTGAAGAAGTGATTGAACAAATCATAAAAGCTGTAAAATGTACTTTTGAAGAAGCTGAACAAAAAACATGGGAAGTTCACACAAAAGGAAAATCCTGTGTTTATGAAGGTGACTTACCTGAATGTCTAAAAGTTAGTTCAATACTCGAAGAAATCGGGCTTCATACACAAATTGAGTACTGATTCAGGATATATCTTTTCCTGTTATATTTATACCCAGTTGCTCTATACGGTATCTTAACTTTGCTCTGGATACTTCAAGTAATTTAGCCGCTTTTATTTGGTTGCCATTTGTAAGTTTTAATGTTTGAATAATCAAATCCTTTGTTACATTTGCTAACGAAACCCCGGAGTTTGCTATTTTCAAATAATGTTCACCATCTTTCAGATGAATGCCTTTGCTTTCCGATGTTACTTCAGTCGTTGCGGGTGGTTTCAAGAAACTTAATGCTTCCTTGGTTACAACTGTATCTGTTTCAAGCAACACAACTCTTTCTATCACATTCCTTAACTCTCTGATGTTACCTTTCCAATGATAGTTCATTAAAATTTCTTTTGCTTCCTGTGTAAACCCGGTAACATTTTTACTGAATTTTTTGTTGAATTCGTTGATTAAAGCTGTTGCTATGAAAAATATATCCTGTCCTCTGTCTCTTAAAGGTGGCAGTTCAATTTTTGCAACATTAAGTCTATAAAATAAGTCTTCCCGAAATTTACCTTCTTCAACTAACTGCTCTAAATCTTTATTTGTTGATGTGATGATTCTTACATCCACAGAAATTTCTTTTTCACCGCCAAGTCTATAATATTTTTTTTCTTGCAGAACTCTTAATAATTTGACTTGTAAATCAAGACTAAGTTCAGCAACTTCATCTAACAGAATCGTACCGTGATTTGCCTGCTCAAATCTGCCTTGCTTTATCTTTTCGGTTGCACCAGTAAATGCACCTCTTTCATAACCAAATAATTCATTTTCAGCTAATTCTTTGGGTATAGCTCCACAGTTGATTGTTACAAAAGGTCCACGCTTTCTGTCAGAATTTTCATGTATATATTTTGCAAATAATTCC
The DNA here is from genome assembly GCA_003731675.1 of Bacteroidetes/Chlorobi group bacterium ChocPot_Mid. GTDB lineage: Bacteria > Bacteroidota > Ignavibacteria > Kapaibacteriales > UBA2268 > ChocPot-Mid. The sequence goes on along the minus strand of RCNQ01000172.1, from coordinate 6,145 downwards.
TTACCAGTACCTGTTTCGCCAAGAATCAAAGCAGTTGTGTCAGGTGCAGAAGCTACTATCTTTGCTATTTCTTTTGCTTTTTGAATTTCAGGTGAATCGCCTAAAATTTCACTTGGTTTCTCTTCAGCCAGTCTTTCTGAAAGCAAATTTACCTGTCGGCGTAAGTCATAATTGTGCAATGCCTTTTCAATTGTTACTTCCAACTGCTCAAGGTCTAATGGTTTTACGATGAAATCCTCTGCACCAAGTTTCATAGCTCTAACTGCCATTTTCAAATCTGAAAAAGCTGTCATCATTATAACTGGCATTGTATATCCTTGCTTTCTCAGATTTTCCAGAATTTCCAATCCGTTGGTATGACCCAAAAATATATCTAATAATACCAAATCAGCTGAAATTAGATTTAATTCATCTTGTGCCTGTACACCGTCAAGATATGTGAAAACATTTGTAAATTTTGATTCCAATATGTTTTTCAATGTTGAATTGACTAATTGGTCATCTTCTATAACTACGATTGTGTAATTTTGTAATGCCATTAAATATCCTTAAATTTTACAATATTTAGTTAAGATTTTCAACTGGTAATAGTACCCTGAATTTTGTACCTTTACCTACATTGCTCAATACTTCAATTTTCCCGTTATGCTCAGCAACAATTCTTTTTGAAATTGTCAGCCCCAATCCTGTACCATTAGTTTTTTTGGTAAAGAAGGGATTAAAAATATCTGATATCTCATCTTTTGAAATACCAATACCATTGTCTTCAACTTCAAAAAACACTCTCACTTTATTTTTTATTTGCTTGTTATCAGTTCCTGTCTTAATTATTATCCTTCCACGCTTTTCAATTGATTCTACGGCATTAGTTAAAAGATTGATTAATACCTGCTGAATTTGCTTTGAATCAGCTTTAATTAAAGGTAGCTTATCATCAAGCTCAGTTCTAACTTCTACCTCTTTTTTCTTAAAATCAACAGATACCAAATCCAATGTCTCAGGGATTAACTTATTGATGTTAAGTTCTCTGATATCTGCTTTTGATGGTTTCGAAAAATTCAAAGTGATTTCAACAATTCTCGATATTCTTTCAACTCCTTGCAGAGCTGTTTGAATAGAGTTGTACTCATTCGTTCCATCAGCAAATTTTCTCGACAATAACTGCAAATTCAAATTCACAGCCGCAAGCGGATTTCTTATCTCGTGAGCTATTCCTGCTGATAGTTGCCCCAGCAATACTAGTTTATCTGCCTGAATTAATCTCTCTGTCAAATTATCTATTTCATCTGTCCGTTTAATTATTGCTAAAATATAATCAGCATTTTTATTCTCTATTAAACTTGAATTTACCTGCAAACTGATTTCTAACCCATCTTTCAGTATAAATTTTTCATTTATCAATGCAATGTTCTGCTGACTATTTTTTAACTGCTCATAAATCTTTCCAAATTCCTTTATTTTGACCGATTCTCCTTCAAAATCATCAATCCCTAATAATTTTTTTGCTTTCTCATTTGCTAAAATCAATGTAAGCTTCTTAGCTTCGATGACTATCATTGCATCTACATTTTTCTCAAATATTGTCTTATATAAACTACTTAATTCCAACATCAAAAATCACTTTTATTTTCATCAAATTCTGTTATTTCTTTTCCTTTTCAGTTTGTCCCGCTTCTTTTTCAGTCATCCTGAGCTCGTCGAAGGATGAGCTCGTCCCTTTCAGTCATCCTGAGCTCGTCGAAGGATGAACTCATCCCTTTCAGTCATCCTGAGCTCGTCGAAGGATGAGCTTGTCGAAGGATGAGCTTGTCGAAGGATGAGCTTGTCCCTTTCAGTCATCCTGAGCTCGTCGAAGGATGAGCTCGTCCCTTTCAGTCATCCTGAGCTTGTCGAAGGATGAACTCGTCCCTTTCAGTCATCCTGAGCTTGTCGAAGGATGAGCTTGTCGAAGGATGAGCTCGTCCCTTTCAGTCATCCTGAGCTTGTCGAAGGATGAGCTCGTCCCTTTTTGGCTCTTCTTTTTTCGGCTCGCCTTTTTCACCTTCCTGCTTTTCTTTCTTTTCCTCGCTCTTCTTCAAATCTTTCAATGGGTCAGGCAAATTAACTCCAGGCAATAAATTCTTCAATGAATCAGGTTTAGTAATTGTCTCAAGCATATTGCCCGGCTCTTCGAGTAATTCATCAGTGCTTGGTATAGATTCTAACATATCCTTGAATAGCTTCGTCGGGTCGCTAAGCAAATCCTTTCCGTCTATATTATCTTTTCTCTTCTTTTTTTCTGTCTTTTTCGCTTCTTCTTCTTTCTCAGGAAACTCAAGAAGTGGTGCTATCGGTGCATAATATCTTTTTCGCTCCTTTGTTTTCAATGAGTCTGGTATAGGTTTCCCCGTCGCTACTAATGTTGCATACTCTATTGACCTTCTTACATCCTTACTATAAATAGATTCAGGATATAATCTTTCAAGCAGTTTGTAATACTCAATCGCTTTTTTATACAACCCCAAATCATTCTCATATATCCACCCGATTGTGTAAATTGATTTCGGTGCCAATTCAGACATTGGGTAGTAATTAAATAACTTTGAAAACTGTGCAATTGCAAATTCATACTCCTTGCTCTGCCATAAATGTATTCCCGAATTATACAATTCCTTCAAAGTGTCAATGACGTAATTCTCTGTATATCCCAGCCTTCGCATTGCATCCTGCCCATAATCTGTCAATGGATATCTTTCTACGATTATCTCCATCAGAGAATCACTCATCACCGGTTTCCTTTCATTCAAAAATCTTGCATATGCATAATAATACCTTGCCGATGCTTCTTCCATTGCTACTGTTATTGTCGTTGATGAACTATAATAATACTCAGCTGAATCCAGATTCCCCAACTGCTCCTGTACCCTTGCCATCTCATACATATTCTTGGCTAATTCCATTCGCTCTGTATCTGCAATACTCTTGCTTTCATTGTATTTCTTCATTGCACTACTTATTGCCGTCTTCTTTGTATTCCATTGTTCAAGCAATTTATATACCTGCGATGCTTTCTTCGATACCGGTGATGCTACATTCCTCGATTTACCCAAATACATTCTTGCATTCGAATAATCCTGCTTCGAAAAATAATCCAAACCCCGTTCATAGTAAACACCTGCTATTGCATCACTACCCACATACGTTGTATCTGAATATTTCTCTGCTGTTTTAAACTGTTCCAACGAATCTTTTAACCGCATAACATTCATTCGTTCAGCAAATACACTTGCCTTCCATTCTTCAAACTTCCCGTCAGACTCCAAATTCCCCAGTATCTTTTCAGCTTCTTCAAATTTCCCCATTCTCGCTAAAGATGATGCCCTGAATAATTCTGCTTCAAATTCTGTGATATAACTTGGTTTAAAATCTTTTACTTTTCTGAATTGCTTTTCTGCTTGTTCAAACCTGCTAATCCTAAATAACAATGCTGCCATATCAAATTGCCATTTTGCCTTCATTTCGTCATCATCAGATTGTATAATCGCCTGCTTATATGGTCTTATGGCTTCTTCATAATCCTTGTTGAATAAAGCAAGCTCCGCTTCTATCCTGAATGCCTCTGACAATATATCATACCTCTTCAACAACCACGCTACATCAACTGTCCTCGACAGCACCATCTTACCAGCTTCAAATTTTCTTTGTATCAATAGGTTTTTTGCCAACAAAATATGTGCATCTGGTGATAACTTGCCTTCAGGATACCTGTCTATCAGTTCACTACACTTTATTTGTGAATTCAACCAAATATTCTGATAAAAATACGACACAGCCATTAGATATAATGTCTCTTGAATGTAGTCGCTTTTCGGATGTTTTGCTAATATCTTGGAACCTTTGATTATTATTGAATCCAATTTTACCGAAACTGCCTGTCTTTGTTGTTTGTTAATAATAAATTCCTCAAGAAAAGGTGGCAAACCTCTTTCCCTCGGTTCAGGTAATTTGATTTTTGCTTCAGGCACAATTACTCTTGGTCTGATTCTTTTTTTCTCTTCCTGAAATGAAAATTCTTCTTCACTCTCTTTCAGCAATCTCTCCATATTGTAATATGTGTTGAAGTATGTTGTGAAGTTGTCATATTGTTTGCAACCAGTAAATATCGCAAAAGTTATGATAACCAATATTTCTATCTTGCTTATTCTCACTGAATTTTACCTCTTTATTTTACATCCTTCGACAAGCTCATCCTTCGACAAGCTCATCCTTCGACGAGCTCAGGATGACCGACGAGCTCATCCTTCGACAAGCTCAGGATGACCGATGGGCTCATCCTTGACGGTTTGTAAGCCGTAATTTTGTAAAAATTTAATTTTCATCTTCACTTTTCAAAATTATATGAACAATATTCACCAATTCTTCGACGAGCTCATCCTTCGACAAGCTCATCCTTCGACAAGCTCAGGATGACCGATGGGCTCATCCTTCGACAAGCTCATCCTTCGACGGGCTCATCCTTCGACGAGCTCATCCTTCGACAAGCTCATCCTTCGACAAGCTCATCCTTCGACGAGCTCATCCTTCGACGAGCTCATCCTTCGACAAGCTCATCCTTCGACAAGCTCAGGATGACCGAGGAGCTCATCCTTCGACAAGCTCAGGATGACCGACGAGCTCATGCTACAAATCAATATTAAATTTACTCAAAACAGTAAATTAATTTTTTCAATTAATTAGCCGTTTGGCTAATATTAGCATCACGTGATTTTCAACTTTTTATTGCTTAATTCTTTTTCTATAAATTAACTACTTATTTATAAAATTAACCAGATAACAATAAACAATTACAAATTAACAATTTCGTCAAGACAAATTACATTCGGGCTCATCCTTCGACAAGCTCATCCTTCGACAAGCTCAGGATGACCGACGGGCTCATCCTTCGACGGGCTCAGGATGACCGACGGGCTCATCCTTCGACGAGCTCAGGATGACCGAGGAGCTCATCATTCGACGGGCTCAGGATGACCGACGGGCTCATCCTTCGACGGGCTCAGGATGACCGAGGAGCTTATCCTTCGACGGGCTCAGGATGCCTAAAGTGGTTTAATTAAATGTTTAATAATTATAAGGTTTAAAATGAAGAATGTTATAATACTCGGTTCTTCAAGTGGATTTGGTAGAGCTACTGCCATCAAGCTTGCTGAAGAGGGATTCAATATATTTGGTGTACATCTCGATTTTGGTAAAAACAAAGAAAAAGCCGAAGAACTTGCCGATGAGCTTAGAACAAAAGGTGTTTTTGTGAAATTTTATAATTCAAATGCGGCTGATGATTTTAACAGGGTTGATATTATTAAAGACATTGAATCTGAATTGCAAGGTCTTGAAAATAAGAAAATTAATGTGCTTATACATTCATTAGCCTTTGGAGCTTTGGGTCCATTAATACACGAGGATGCTACCAAGCAACTGACAAGAAAAAAGATGGATATGACTTTAAATGTTATGGCTAACTCTTTGCTTTACTGGTCACAGGATTTATTTCATTCAAATTTATTTGCAGAGAATGCAAGAATTTTTGCTCTAACAAGTGCAGGTTCAGGTGGTGTGATGATGAATTACGGAGGTATTTCAGTAGCAAAATGTGCTTTGGAAGCTTACGTCAGACAACTTGCTGTCGAATTAGCACCTTATAAAATCACCTGCAATGCTCTGATGCCAGGAACTACTGATACACCTGCTGGAAACGTTATACCAGGTTTCAAACAAATGTTGAACTTTGCAAAACAAATTAATCCATATAAACGGAATACCGAACCAACTGACATAGCTAATGTTATAGCTTTGCTTTCTGATGAAAAATCTTACTGGATTACTGGTCAGATTATTGGAGTGGATGGTGGTGAAGACATAGTGCATTTTGTACCTGACGATAATGATATTAACTAAATGCAAACATCAATGATATATTTTGCTGTTATGTGATTTGTTTTATTGATGCTTATTGTTATGTTAGTTTTATTTAGTTAGTTGAAACAACTAACTTAACAGGTATAAATTAAAAAAATATGTCTGATGCTAAAATATTTTTTAGAAAAATAATTAAATTATCTATTATATCGTCATTGTGAAACAAATAACTGTTCATAAAAAAAGATTCATT
>RCNQ01000171.1 GCA_003731675.1 Bacteroidetes/Chlorobi group bacterium ChocPot_Mid | reverse complement strand
TAATCGTAATACATTTTTCTCATTTTCGATTGTTACGCCTAACCAAATGTTATCAGTCCAGACTTGCTCAGGTGAATCAATTAGTATAAAGCCAGTCCTTTTGGTTAACAGTTGGAATGTGTGCAGAGGATTGTTTCGCATGACTTTGAAAACCTCTACTATCATTGAGTCTGAAACACTTTCATGGAATAAATCACCCATACTGCATACAAATATTTTATTCGGTTTTTTCCAATAGTAAGGTTCGGTTAATCGTTCCCAGTGTTCCGTTACCTCAAAGCCGTTTTCGTAGCCCTTGATACCCATTGCTTGTAATCTTTTTGCCATAACCTCAGCATAACAGTTCTTGCAACCATCTGAAACTTTGGAGCATCCTGAAATCGGATTCCACGACTTATCCGTCCATGAAATTTTAGTGTTTGCCATTAAGCTAATTCCATTTCTAATTGTGAATGTTTATTTGTTTGTTTTTCTTCGTATTCAGTATGAGAATAATCCAAATAATAAGTTTCTTTGAATTTATTCTTACAGTCTTTACATTTGCAAATCTGTTCAGTACAAAATCCGTCATCCTGAACATCAATAATATCATATTCATTACTGCCACAATGGGGACAGATTCCTTTTTGTTTTGATTGTGCCATTTTATATTTTTTCTCCATTAAAATTAATTTTAAAAATATGCCGTTGTTCCATGGTCAACGGGTCCAACATTTCTATCATAACCGTTTTTTCTTCTGCATCATACCAAAGCATATCAGTTAAAACATCGGCCATTAAATCCTTATGAAACTGAACATGCAATAATGGTTTGCGATTCTTATAAACCGCTTGTGCTTTGCTCTTTAAAACATTACCTAAATGCGATATATGTATTTCTTCTATCATTTTATTTATCCGGTAACCAGTTTTTTCCTTTACATGCTATAATATTGAATTGCTGGTAAATATAATCATCATTAAAAGTCAAGTGAATTGTGCCCTTTTTATAAACTCTGAAATCAAAGAATCTTGATGTATATAAACAGCCATAGTATTTATTGTAATCCTTATTACATAGTTCGCTTAACGGTGTAATTTCTTCAAATTTGATACCTGCAATAAAGCATAATGCTTTTTCAATATCGTTTAAAGTCTGTTGAGCTCTGAACGATAACTGAATATAATCATTTGACAATCTGTAAGGGTCAACCATGTTTGGCAGTATAACCTTCTTATTAACTTTCCATGCATCGTTTGTTTTCCATCCCTCAACATGACATCTGTTTTCTTTATGATACATAGTCATTAAATCAAATGCTTCAACAACACAATTATTCAATATGTTTTCTCTGTTCTGAAATAAATCATCAAATATATGCTCTATGTTTTCAGCAGTGAATGCCATTGCTCCATATTCTTTTTGATAACTGTTGAAATCTTCGATTACTTTTTGGGTTACGATGTTTCTTAGTTTAGTCATCCGAAAAATATTATTCCAAGCAGAATTTCTGAATTTATCAACCATGCCATTGTAGTAATGTTTTGCATTGTTACTATAAGATTCTTTAACCATGTGTTGAATTTCATTCTCACCAAAATCACCCAACAGTCCTTCGGCGTAATATTTGATTTCATTGATAGCATTGATGTATTTTTCAATAGATTTAATCGCAGCATTGTATCGTTCTTCGTAGTTCTTGAAAACATCAATCTTAGCTATTTGGGTATTATTAATATCATCCAAATCAAAGTTCTTACGGTCAATATCACCGGAGAAATGAAATTGTCTTGATTTCTTTTCTGTTTGAATGACAATATAAACGACATCAACATTGGTATTACGTTCAGAGTTTTTGAATATTTGACCTAAATTTTCTATTGTTGCTTCATGGTCTTTTAATTGATTTGCCAGCAACTGCCGTTCTGCTGTATATGGATTGTTGATAGTTTCGCTATTCAATAAGCACCTAATTTCTGCACCTTTTGCTATATCAATTGCTTTCAACAAATGCTTAACACCATTATCAAAAGGTGGATTCATTATGATATAATCATAGATTATGTCTGGAGTAAAGTTCAAGAAATCATTATGTATAACTGGATAGCCCTTTTCCCTTAATATTGCCTGTAATTCGAATTGCTTTTCAATGCAATAAATTTTAACTGGATTATAATTAGCTTTATAGATTGCATCTATCAAATCTCCTTTTCCTGCTGATGGTTCCAATACCAAATCACCAGAACCAATTCCTATTGTCATTTTTCTTGCAATCTCTTTAGGAGTTGGGTAAAATGAATTATTAAACATATTTATCCTCAATTTTTATATTTTTTGTAAATCTCAATTACCTTTTTTAATACTTCCTCACGTGAATATTTACCACCTGCATCATCCAACATTGCTTGTAATTCAGAGGAAAATCTTTCTTTATTTTCTTCACTAAACTCCATAAATGCTTTTGATGAGTAATAACCTACTCTTTCGATTAATTCCTGATTTCCAATCTTTCTTTTATTTTTTGATTTAATTTGATATTTTATAATGATTATTAACATAACCATAATAATTAGACAAAGTATAATATTAGTATCCATGTTATTTCTTTCCTTTCTGTAATAAATAAAACATTTCTTTTCCTTTATCGCTGAGTCCAAAATAGTAGTAATTATCGTGTCCCGGAATTCCATCATATATTCCAGTGCTATCCGAATATTTTGAGGGAAATGCTATACATTCACCATAACCATGATTACGAAACTTGTGATAAACTTCCCATTCAACATTCTCGATTGTTTTGTCTGGATTAAGCAATTCGACAGGACCTTCACCTATGGTTTGCTTTCTTCTGAGAAAAGCTCCATGTCCTAATTTTAAGATAATATTATCTTCCATTGTTAGCGTCGCCATTTTTTAATCTTTCAAGTATTTCTGGATTGTCAATTATTAATTTCAAAAAACGCATTCCACGTATTTCTACTTCTTCAAGATGAAATTCAGCTCTTGGTCTTGCTCCAAAGCGAATATCGTTTATGTGGTCACAAATAAACAATCTTTTACCATAATTTTTATGATTAACTCTCATAGTAGCAATATAATTTGGTAGAATTTTTCCAAGTTCTCTTAGATTAAATGCAGGTAAATATCTCCTTTCTGGAATTGCCAATGTATCTTCCCTTTTGATGATTTGATGTGTTACTCTATCCCAAACATATTTTGAGAGTATTGTTAAATCAGCTTTGAGCAATTCATAATTGATTTGTTCTGCTAATTCTATAGAAATATTTTCCTGCCCTTCAGTTAAACCGATGTATTTCATAAGCCCTCCGACTATTCTCTTTATCCCATATTCTTATTTCATTTGTTATCATATTTCACCTATTTGATTAATCCTGAATCAATCATTAAACCATAAGCAATTTCTGCGAATTCTTTTAAGCAATCTTCCATTTCGTTTTCAGGTGCTTCCTTAAACTTTTGAATCAAAGCAATAAATTTCGGACTTTCGTACATTGCAGGTTGTATTTTGGTTAGCCGTTTTTCAGTTATGCCTGGCTTCATAAAGTTTGAACCGTCTGCTCTTTCGTAGTTTACAGCAAAATCCCACCACATTGCTTTATCAGATTCGGTTATTACAGATTCTTCTGGAGTATTAATTGTAACTTCTTCAGGCAATATATCATCGAGAGAAGTTTGTTTTTCATCTGCTGACATTTTCTTGGAATCCACCACTTCTCCAGTATCAGGGTCACGATATCTTATCTCACTATTTTCGTAATCTCTTTCGATAATGCATTCTTTTGCTCGGTTGATAAATTCTTCATCGTATTCATCACTCAATTTTTTAAGTAATTCATTGTTTTGCTTGATGCCTTCACGGTGAGTAGCAGAAATGCTTCTGAGGTTTTCAATTGTTTTTTCATGTTCATAATTATCATTGATTATTTCCTTCATTCTTTGAGCAATTCGTTTTCTGTTCTCATCATCATTAGGACAACGGACATCCATTCTGACAGTTTCTATTTTTAATGCCCCACCGTTTTTCCATGCTGTAAAATTTGCTACGATTTCCTGAGCAAGCTCAATATCAAGTTTAAAAACATAATCATGCTCTGCGTTTGATTCATCAAGATCATTTGTACAGATTACCAGATCACCAAATTCATTGATTGTAATACTTATTATACTATGCAAGTCAATTGGAAATCCGTCTTTGGCTTGTTCATCAATGACTGTTATACATTCATCATTTTCGTTGAATGTAACCAAATAATTTTTTTCTTCTTCCATATTGTTTTCCTTTTAATTTGTAAAATATTTAGTTAATTTATTTTCTTATAAATTCAAATCATGTTTTAGTAAATTCAAAATCCATAAAGCATCCGCTTCATTGTCATTATTCCCTTTGTAACCCAGCCTTTCTTTTGCTGATTTAATCATCATGTCTTTTTTAGCATTTCCTTTGCCCGTAGCAAATTTTTTAATTTCTGTGGCTGAATAAGTCCTATATTGTATATTATTTGTTTCACAGAACCTCTCAAGCACAGCTATTAGCTTTGCTTGGTGTATGATGGCATGGGTATGGAATCCTGCAGGTCTTTCATAAGCTACAACATCAATTCCATGAATCAGTAATATCTTTTGCAGGTTTGCTTCAAATCTCAATAGTTTCATGCCATTGCTTTCATCACGTCTGACTGACAAATCCCAACAACCGTAAATGTCATTATCAACAGCCCAACCACAATTTGTTGCAGGATCTATACCAAGTAGTTTTTTATTCGACATTCTTTGCTCCTAACTAACTGACTGAATAATTTCATAAGATTCATCCATTTTGATTTTTGCATTAGTTGATTCCTCTCTGACAAATTGGACAAATAAGTGATGTTTTTTTCATTGATTTGATTTTCTTTTCTAAAACTCTGTCGCCTTCAGGATAAACCTTAGCTAATTCAATTTTAATGCCTTTTTTAATTGCTGCTCTAACAATTTTAGAACCGCATTGACGGCAATTTAAATGTTCCTTTAATCTTCTTTGTAAGTCTTCAGTGCATCCAACATAATGTTGAGCATGATGAAATTTCTTATCGAAATGTAGAATGTAAACCATTATATCCCCCTATTAAATTTTTTATAAATTGTTCTGAAATATTTTTTGAATTCCCATTGTTTTAATTTAATTTCTCTTTCCATGTTGTAATCCTGATAGACAATAAACAGTTTTGTTTTTTGGATCCATTCGCTATAGGGTGATTTCAGTGATTTATTAACATAGATATAATAATATAATTCACCTTTTACCAATCCGGAAAGTTTAGGATTTCCATTTGGTTCACATCTTAATGTACATAACTTAAGATTTTCGTATTTTTGTTTATCAGCATTTAACATGATGTTGACCTTTCTCCTGCCGGCAAGTCTTGGCGGATGGACGGCAGGGGATTATTTATTTATTTATCTTCCATTATTTGTTTCCAAATTGTAATTTGTTCATGTACAGATTTATACTTGATTGATTCTGTAATATATTCCCTCATTTTTTTTATCAGCTTTTGAAGTTGTTCAATTATATCTATGTTTTTTGAATTAGCTTCTTTGAGTTGATTGAACTCTTTAATTGTGTATCCATTTTTAATTTCCTGATTACGATATATTTCCAATTGCAATTCAAGGTCTTTGATTTTTTTGTTTGCTTGTAAAAGTTCCCCTTTGTTCTTTTGTAAAATTGTAGAAGTTTTATACAGTTCTTTTGCTAAATCAATATTTTTCATTTCCTCGTCAGTAAATGGTTTTGTAGGCATATCGAGAATATGTAATTTGGGTTTTTTGTAAGGATAAATTTGTTTGAATGGAAGTTTGTTTGACCTTGTCCATCTCCACATTGTAATTTTTTTTCCTTCAATATCAAATTCATAACCTTCCATATATTGCTTTGCTTCAGGATATTTATTAACTTGCTCAATCATCCATTTTTCGGGATAAAGTTTTTCAGATTTATCAGCTTTGAAAAATGCACCAGGAACCCAATTCGGATAAACTTGATTAGCAATAAAAATTTTAATTGTATTGCGAAAATCGGATTTTGTGTAACCTCGCTCTACAGCTTCACTGAATACCAGTTTTGCTTTCTGATGTGGCATGCCATCAGGAGTAACGTAATCCTCTCCAAAAGCATAGGTCAGCATTTCGCATAAGTATCGAAAATCATCTATTGCGATTTGCTCATCTCCCATCAGTAGAGCCAGCGAGACTTCCTTCCCCGTAAACTTCGATAAAATCTCTTGCTGATTCTTTGAAATCACTAACTGTTTTTGTTCTATTATTGAATTTTCCATTGTCAATTAATTTTTGATTTAAATATTTTTCAAACTTTGGTGAGAACAGAGTTTCTGGACAAAGGTATTGTTCCATTTTAGGATCGTTGAGCCATTGAGCTGATTTAATATCAATTACTTTTTTGAAGTCCTCAAGACTGTATCCTTCATTTAATCGTGCCTTGACAAATGATCTGTTCTTTCTTGAATTAATTTTGAATTTTTTTCCTGTTTTAAGATTCAGATATTCAATGATATGTTTATAAATATCCGGATTAATGTCTTCCGAATCTTCTAATGTATTATTTAATACATTATTATTTATTTTATTTTTATTTATTTTATTGTTACAAGTCCCTTCTAAGTCACTTACAACCGACTTATTGAAATTGTTTTTTTTATAACGATTTGCCATCGCTTTTTTCCCTGCTTCAGATTGTTTTAGTTTGATATATTCCATATTGTTCTTTCTTTTTCTCAAACTTTCACTCCAAAATTCCTCACCATCGCTCTTGAATAATTCTTCTGCTATTGCAGTTGAAACTATTGCTTCCAATTTGTTTAATTCTATATTACAAGCTACAGCAATCCCTTTGAGGTTTTTATGTTGAATTGAAGTACCTTCTGTTTCAAACATCATCTCAACTAACACCCAAAAAACACCATATCCTTCCCAACCATGCTCAGCCCTAAGCATAAGAATTTTTTCATCGTTCCTTGCATTTGAATCGTGAGAGAAATAGAATGCTTTTTTCATAATATTTTTATAATTAATTATAATTACCGGCAACAGTATCAAAATGTATTCGAAGGATGTGAATAACATTTACAGCAGTAAGTACCGCTGCCGGCACTGTTCTATAATAGTTTTTCCTGTCCTGCATTTTGAATATGTTCTAATATCATTTTCGCTTGTTCAAGTCTTTTCAAATTTTTTGGAAAATAATCACCGTTTTCATCTTCTTGCGGATCAACCCATTTGATTATTCGTTCAGCTTCTGCTTTTGTAATCAACGTTATGTCGTTTGTTCCACAAAGAAATTCCAAAAGCATGTTCATATCAGATTTTTTATAATTAGTAACCGCTTTCAAAGCATGATAG
>RCNQ01000170.1 GCA_003731675.1 Bacteroidetes/Chlorobi group bacterium ChocPot_Mid | reverse complement strand
ATATTTCAGTCGCAGTTCTGACTGCAGACCAAAGTATTAAGCCAAATGATGCTTTTGTAAGGACTGTAGATACAGCATTAAGTTATGTTGAACAAAATAAGTTTTTGTGTACTATCGGAATAAAGCCGACGAGACCTGAAACAGGTTATGGTTATATTGAAGTGGAAGCTCAAGGTATTGAACAACAGATTTTACCAGTCAAAGCTTTTCGCGAGAAACCTGATTTGGAAAAAGCGAAAAGTTACCTTGGGAGTGGAAATTATCTTTGGAACAGTGGAATGTTTTTCTGGCGTTTGGATGCTTTTATTGAGAGTATGAACAAAAATCTGCCTGAGGTGGGAAATTTGATTAATACGATGGCAGAAAAATATAAAGGCAAGACTAATGTTGTTATGGGAGAGTCATTGTCATCAATAAATGAAATCTACAAAGGTTTTCCTGATGTATCAATAGATTATGGTTTGATGGAAAAAGCAGACAATGTCGTAGTGGCAAAAGCACTTTTCGAATGGGATGATATAGGGAGCTGGGATTCATTGCAAAGAGTAAAAACTGCTAATAAAGACAATAATATTGTTCAGGGAAAAAGTGTTTTGGTTGATTCACAGAATACAATCGTTGTGAATGCAACAGAAAGTAAAAAAGTGTTATTTGCGGGACTGGGGCTTGATGGTATGGTAGTTGTAGTGACCGATGATGCAGTTCTTGTATGTCCTAAAGAGAGGGTACAGGAAGTGAAAAAATGTGTGGAAGAAATCCGAGATTCAAAATTTAATGAATGGTTATGAAATTCAAGCTACTCCTATTTATAAACTTACTTTTGTTTGTTAACCAGCAAGCATATCCAAAAAAATTTATCAATAATATTTTTATTGAGAAAAAAAATGTTTTTGATTCGACACAAAGCGATTGGTTTTTTGCTTCAGAATTTGCAAATTCTTTGCATTACTTAACGAGGGATTATGTAATCGAAGATGAATTGCTTTTCTTTGAGGGTGATACATTGAATAAAGACAAGATATACGAAACAGTAAGGAATCTAAGGAATACAGGATTTTTTACAGATGTAGCGGCACGACTTGATTCTCTTGATGACAGATATTACGATGTATATCTTACAACGCAGGACAGATGGTCAACTTTGCCGATTTTTATTTTTGGGACAGGAGGCAACACAACCAGTATTGGTGGAGGTATCGAAGAATTAAACCTTTTGGGGACAGGAACACATATAAGGATGGAGTCTTATCATAGGAGTGAAAATCAAATTGGTTGGCAGGGTGGGTTATTTTTAACTCAAAGGCGTTTGCTAAGGAGTGATTTTTATTTTGATTTCGGGATAACTGCAAATGAATATCGGACAGACCAGTCAATCGTATTTGGTGAACCATTCAGGAATATTGAAGCGCCATGGTCGTATGGTATAAGTGCGATAAATTCTTACGGCAGGGATTTTTTATATAAAAAGATTGAAGGAGTTACTACGAACGAAGCGAGTGTAAATTATGAGCTTATGCCGTTTCATAATCGTGATGTTTACTTATGGTTAAGCAGGTCGTGGCTTAAAAATGACAGGGTTTTTGCTTCTTTTCTGTTGCAGGCGAATGATGTGAACCGCGGAAGAGCAGAATTCGAGAGAGCATTCGACAATTCAGGTAAGTTATTAGTATCTTTTTCATCAGTTGCGGAGAACTACTTTCAGACAAGTATGCTTAATACTTATCAAAAGGAAGATGTACCGATTGGTGGTTGGGGGGCGGCAACATTAGGTAAAATATTCCCAATTGGTAGTCAGGGAAAGGCATTTTATTATATAGCAGGTCAGGGTGAAAAATCATATTTGTTTGACAAGTTATATTTCTTTGGACAGGTAACAGGTGCAAGTGCATTTTCTCATGGATTTGGTTATTATACTTATGAAGAATTTTTGGGAAAGGCATTTTACAGGTTCAGTAAGAATCTGCTTATTGCATCTCGAATAAGACAGCAGACTGTCTGGAACTGGTCAAAGTTACGCCAGCTAATTTTGGATAATGACGGAGGACTGCGAGGTTACGAGGCAAATAAGCTTGCCGGTGACAACAGATTCGTTGTGAATACTGAGCTACGTGCTTTTCCCGAATGGCAGTTTTGGATTGTCAAATTATCGGGTGTGCTTTTTTGGGATTTTGGTACTGTGTGGGAACAAAACACGAAACTTTTTAAAACGCAATGGCACAATTCAGCAGGTTTTGGTTTACGATTTTTCAATACAAAGGCAACGGGAGATGACAGCATTTTCCGATTGGATTTTGCATTTAACTTCGATGAAAGAAAATTTGGTGCAATAATCTTTACTACTGACCAGCTATTTTCAGTTTTTGAGAGACATCGGTATAAAATACCTCAGGTTTATGGGACTGAATTCGATTACGAATAAGCCTTATCAGAATCAGAAAGAGAAAATTGTATTAATTCTGAAAACAAGCATTTCCTGAGCTTCTTTCTGAAATTTCTCTTCCTTGGAATAATTCAAATCTGCCTGTAATTTAACTTTATTATTAAAAATGAATTTAGAAAATCCCAAGCTGTAATCAGTTCTGTTACCGACTTTTTTTATTAGTTCTTCATCAGGTTTCACATAGCTGTATCTCAGAGCCAGAGCCATATCTTCGGTTATCATATAAGAAATTTGTCCACCATAACCTTGCCCGTTTAGAATATAACGGTCAGGATTATTTTCTTTGGTAGTAATTGGTTCGGGAGCATTGCGATAATAATATTCTCCCATAACTGATAAGCCATGATATTTGAAGAGGAAATCGGCGAAATACTGAGTTATATCTCTTGCAGAATAAAGACTTTTACCTAAAATTCCGCGTTCTCTGTGAGCTTTGTTGTCGTAAAAAGCAGATGCACCGATAAGTAGTTTTGGTGATTTTTCATTTTGTAAATCCATTTCATAAGTTTCACCTGATTTGGTAAATAGACCAAGAGGATAAAGTTCTAATCTGCCACTGTAAGCATAACCACCATCGAGAATAGATTTTTGATTAACGCCTTCACCGTGTGACCATGCCAGATTTTCACGGACAGTGAAATCTCCGACGCTCCATTCATTAAGAATTTGCAAACCGACATCTCTGTATGTATTGAACTGGCTTTCTGCATAAGAGCGTTCCAAGAAATTTAGTCCTGTGAAAGACATAAGACGAGACAAACATCCGGGAAGTTTTGCCTGACCTATTCGTAGTTTTGTTTTATTGAGAAATTCCCAATCAAAATAAGCATCGTAAATCAGACTTGAAAATTCACCTTCAGCTCCTTTTGTTGCTTCCATATCGTTGTTTGTAATACCAAGTTGAAAGAAGTAAGTCAGGTTGTGGTTTAAAATGAAGCCATCGAATCTGAATCTCATTCTGCGAAGCATGGCATTTGCAGTTACTTGAGTGCCGTTGCAGTTGCAATTGTTCAGGGAATCGTAAATTTCAAATCTTGGTTGGAGTAAAAGACCGAATTTCATTGAAAATGAGCTGTCGTCAGCAATTAAATTTGCTCCCTTTGATAGAGAAGAGAAGTTGTTTGTTTCAGCTTTGGCTAAATTTAATGAAAGCAAAGCGATTAAGATAATTAAATAATAATGTTTCATAATACTTCTTTCAATAGTAAATTATATTAATGAATGCAATATACATTATATAATTTGTTGAATAATTCCTTCAAAGTGTTGCAAATAATTAATATTAAAATTTTGTAAATTTTGTGTTCCTGATATATAAAATTAATCAAACTAATCATTTTTGTTACAAGCTTGTCAAGTGAATTGCTACAATAATTTAATTTTTACATTGTTAATTTACTTTTATTGCGTTTGGTTACAAAAATTAAATATTTCTTTTTGAAGGGGAACAAAATAAATTGAAGTGGAAAATATGGCAAAAGAGATAGATGAATTAAAGAAGAAGGTTGATGCAACTGACAGGGAAATTGTTGGGCTTTTGATTCAAAGGAAGAATTTGACAGATTCTATCTTAGAATTGAAAAAGCAATACGGTATTTCATTCAGAGATAAACGTCGCCAAAATGAAATAATAACAAGCTTAATTAAATTATTTGGCAAGGAAAACAAAGAGTTAATTGAGAAAATATATATGCATATATTCAATAATTCAATCAGAAAGCATTGTATTGAATATAACAGAACTCAGATAAATACTGTTCAGGATGCTTTAAAGTTAAGACCATTAATAATAGCAGGTCCTTGTGCTGTTGAGTCAAGAGAACAAATTTTAAAAATAGCGAAACTTTTAGCGGATAAAGGTATTAAACTTCTGCGTGGAGGAGCATTCAAACCGAGGACATCACCAAATTCTTTTCAAGGGCTTGGGGATGTTGGCGTAGAATATTTGAGTCAAGCCGCTAAAAAGCAAAATATGTTTACAGTTACTGAAGTATTGGATTCCAATCAGTTGAAAAAACACTATGAAAGGATTGATATTGTTCAGATTGGTAGCAGGAATATGGCTTCTTATGGTTTTTTGAAGGAGCTAGGCAAGCTAACATCGGAAGATAAAAAACCAGTGCTTTTGAAAAGAGGATTCAATGCAACTTTGAGGGAATTTGTTTTAGCGGCAAAATATATTCAGGATGAGGGTAATCCTAACATTATAATGTGTTTAAGGGGTATCAGAACATTTGAGCAGATAGACTCTCAGATGAGATTCACTCCTGATTTGGCAAGTATTTTGGAATTAAAGGAAATGACTGACTTACCAGTGATATTCGACCCGTCACATTCGACAGGGAATTCGAAATTTGTCAAGAAAATTTCTGATACAGCTTTGAATTTAGGTGCTGATGGGTTACTAATTGAAACTCATTATAGTCCTGCTAAAGCACTTAGTGATAAAGAGCAGTGCATTTTGCCAAAGGAATTGTTTGATATATTAGAAATTATTGAAAAATATTGAAACTTTTTGATTGTTTTTGTGTTACTACATTATGCAAAAATGCACATAAACATTAATAATTGAGAAGAAATGAATTTATGAAAAGAATTATATTGATTTTAGGGGGAATATTAATTTTAACTTTATTGTCGTGCAACACTGGTGGCAATAATTATTTGAAAAGTTTGGAAATAGAAGGGAGTCAACTAATACCTTCGTTTTTTCAGGAAATTGAAGAATATAACGTTACATCTTTGAATTCGTTAAAACCCGTAAAAATTACAGCCATTGCTGAGGACAGCAGGGCAAGAGTTGAAATCAATTATAAATCAGATGCAAACTCAAAGATAAAAATTCCTGCTCTTTCGGTTGATAAGTTTATTGAAATTACGGTAACTGCTCCGAATGGCAATAAAAAAATCTATAAAATCAGGACATTACCAAAGGATTGTCCTCAAATAAAGGTTAAGGAAAGAAAATCTCCATCAGATGGATATATTTTTCTCACAAATTTTTCGTTAAATCCGAAGTTTCAATCAAATTTTGCAAGGTATTCTCTGATTGTAGATAATGCCGGTAAACCGGTTTATTACAGGAAAGAACAACTTGGCTCTGCAGATTTTAAAATGCAGGCAAACGGTAGTTACTCATTTTTCTCAGGGAAAACCATTAAGTTGCCTGAAATATTTGGTTATTTTACATTGCTCGATGCAAATTTGAATGTGTCATCTACTTTTACTGTTGAAAATGCTTACACAGATATGCATGATTTTAAAGTTCTGGAGAATGGTAATTATCTGATGTTTGGTGTGGATATTGTCGAAAAAGATTTGAGTGCTTACGGTGGTTTACCAAATGCTAAAATCTGGGATTATATTATTCAGGAGAGTGACCCGAGTGGTAAAAAGGTTAAGGTTTGGCGTTCATTGGAACATTTTAGCCCTGCTGATATTATTTCGGATTATAATATTAAATTACCATACATAGAGCATGGAGTAAATAGCAATTCAATATGGATTGAAAGAGACGGGAATATATTGCTTAGTAATCGAAAGCTTGATGAAATAACAAAGATTAACTGGAAGACAGGTGAAATCATTTGGAGGATGGGTGGGATTAAGTGCAAGAACAATCAATTCAGGTTCATTGATGACCCGTTGAATGGATTTTCGCATCAACATTCAATATCAAGAACACCATCAGGTACTATACTGTTGCTTGACAACGGAAATTACAATTCGACAAAGTCAGATAACAATCCGTTTTTTAGTCCTAAAACAAGAGTTGTCGAATATCAGATAGACGAATTGAAGAAGACTGCAAAACTTGTTTGGCAATACCAAAAGGAAGGGATTTTTGTTCCGATAATGGGTTCGGTGCAAAGATTGGATAATGGGAATACATTCATTTGCTGGAGCAAGGACAGTCCTTGCATCACAGAAGTTGATGCACAGGGTAAGACTGTACTTGAAATGGATTTGCCATCAGGTTATCAGTGTTTCAGTGCATATAAATTTAAAATTAAGTAGGAGAATATGTTTAAGAGCTTACAAATATTGAGAATTTTAATATCTTCATTTGGATTCAGATTTAGGTTTATTGGAGTTGCTTTGTTTCGCACATTTGTGGGATTGTATGCGGGATTTACAGGTTTTTTAGACCACATATTTTTTCCGAAATTTAAACTAAGTAAGCCCAAAAATCCAGTTTTTTTGATGGGGCATCCGAGAAGCGGGACAACTTTTCTGCATCGCTTTGTTGTGAAGAATTGTGATGAACTAAGGGGTATGTATTTGTCGGACATGGTTTTTCCATCAATAACAGCGAGGAAATTAATAAGACCTTTTCATAACAGACTAAGAAAAATATCTCTTGATAAAATATGGGACCCGAAGATTCATAAAACAAATCTTTTTGAAGCAGAGACTGAAGATGTAGCACTTTTTATGAAATACGGTAGTGGATTGCTTTCATGGTATTACTTTCATCTTTGGGATAAATATAAAAATCAGGAAGAATTTGAGAAAAGAATTATATCAGTTTGCGGTAGCGATGTATTTATTGACTATTTAACTTCTGTACATCAGAAAAATATCTATGGTACAAACAAGCGGATGTTTTGTAAATCGTTCGCATTGATTTATAACATAGATAAGATAATGAGGGAATTTCCTGAAGCAAAGATATTATTTATGGTGAGAAATCCCAAGGAGACAATACCTTCGACGATATCTTTGATGAGCGGTGCCCAAAAGAAAATAAACGGCTTGGATAAAGCTCCTGAACACAAGCGACAGGAATTTTATTCGAAGGTTTACCGTACTTCTTTGGCATATTATAAGTATATGGATAAAATTATTCAGGAGAACCGAAAGAATATACTTGTTCATACGCAAAAAGAGTTACTGACAGATTTTGACAGGG
>RCNQ01000169.1 GCA_003731675.1 Bacteroidetes/Chlorobi group bacterium ChocPot_Mid | reverse complement strand
GAAGGACGTCATCCTGAGCTTGTCGAAGGATGAGCTTGTCGAAGGATGAATAACTTTGAAAATTGAAAATTGTTAAATTTTAAAAATCTGATAAAATGAGCGTAAATATTATTGTTGGTACCCAATGGGGAGATGAAGGAAAAGGAAAAATTGTTGACTTGCTAAGTCAAAATGCTGATTATGTTGCACGCTATCAAGGTGGTGCAAACGCAGGGCATACTATCGTAATTGACGGACAACAATTCATCTTACATTTAATTCCTTCAGGAATGCTTACTCAAAACGTAAAATGTATAATTGGCAATGGTGTCGTTATAGACCCCGTTGCACTTATGGATGAAATCACCATGCTCGAATCTCATGGTATTGAAGTTAAGAACAGATTGTTTATCAGTCATAAAGCTCATCTCATTATGCCTTACCACAAGATTCTTGACCAAATCCGTGAAAGCTCAAAGGAAGGAAATGCAATTGGTACAACAGGAAGAGGCATCGGTCCTTGCTATATTGACAAAGCAAGAAGAATTGGTATTCGCATTGTTGACCTGCTCGACAGAAAAACTCTCGAAGACAAACTCAGACACAATATCAAAGAAAAAAATAATATTCTAAAAAAAATCTACAATTACGAAGAGTTTAACACCGAAGAAATTATTGACACTTATCTCGACTTTGATAAGAAAATCGACCCCTACATTACTGACATAAGTTTACTATTGAACGAAGAAATCAAGAAAGGTAAGAGAATTTACGTCGAAGGTGCCCAAGGTGCTTTGCTCGACCTTGACCACGGTACTTATCCTTTCGTAACTAGTTCTAATCCTACATCCGGTGGTGCATGCACTGGACTCGGAATACCTCCTACCGCTATTGAAAATGTTATAGGTGTAGTTAAGGCATACTGCACCAGAGTCGGTAACGGTCCTTTCCCGACAGAGCTAACTGATACAATAGGACAACAACTGCAAAAGACAGGTGCAGAGTTCGGTGCGACAACGGGCAGACCACGTCGTTGCGGCTGGCTTGATTTGGTCGCTTTGAAGTATTCCGTCATGATAAACGGTGTCAATAAGATAGCCCTAACTAAGCTTGATGTTTTGGATGAACTGTCAGAAATAAGAATCTGTACCGGCTATGAGTTAAATGGAAAAATCCTCAAGAGTTTTCCTGCTGACATACCGTCTTTGGTAAACTCCAAACCAATTTACAAAACCGTTAAGGGTTGGAACCAAAGCTTGAGAGGCATCAAGGAATGGAACAAACTACCAATTGAAGCTCTTGACTACTTCAAAGAAATTGAAGATTACGTAGGAGCAGAAATCAAAATTGTTTCACTCAGTCCCGACAGAGCAGATACGCTGGTGAGATAGTTAATTCCTCTTTGCTTTGGTTTCCTCAAGTAATTTTTGGAAATCTTGGGTATCGAGATGGTATTTTGTATTGCAGTACTGGCAAACAAGTTCGTTGTGCCCTGAATCAACCATTTCCTGAATTTCTTTGCTCTCTAATGTTAAAAGCTTTGACATAAAATTTTCCTTGGAGCAACGGCAGTAAAAATCAACTGGCGTACTGCTCAGCAAATCAAACTCGAAAGGTAAAATTTCTTTCATCGCTTTATCAGGTGTCAATCCCTTGTTAAAATATGTTCCTATTGATTTAACATTAGCTAAATCTTTTGATATCCTCTCAATATCCTTTTTCTTGGCTCCCGGCATTGCTTGTATAACAATACCACCCGATTGAGTTATCATTCCATTATCATCAACTTCCACTTCAAGCATAACAGCTGTTTGTATCTGTTCCGACAGCTGAAAATACCTAACCATCTCACTCTCAATATCTCCCTTTTGAATTGGAATAACACTTACCTGTGGCTCCTTCTTATTGTACAATATCTTGATTACCTTAAAAATTCCTTCCCCAAAAATATCCGACAAAGAATTCAATTGTCCATCAATCAACTCACTATCATACCTAACATAACCTCTCACCTCTCCAACCTGCATCGCCTCAACAAGCAGATAATTCATAAGACCTGACCCACTCACTTCAATAACAACTCTTTCTTCCCCCTTCAGAAAAGATGACAAAATCGAAGCTCCTGCCAAAGCACGAGCCATCAAAAAAGCAGGTATAAAATGAAGCTTATGCTTTTCCTGTGCAGTCCTTGCCGATTTCGTATTCTTTACCATAGCCGCTCGGAACTTCCCATCTTTCGAAAGCACCTTAACGACCCTGTCCCTTGTCTTAAATTCTTCAAGTATTTCTTCTTTAGTTTTTTTCATGATCTTATAGATTGAAAATAACACAATTTATTTTACTTCTTCACCCAGCAAAATATATTTCCCCCCCCCCATTAACATAAATTATATAAAATTCCCACTTTTCAATTATCAATTATCAATTATCAATTATCAATTATCAATTTTCAATTATCAATTATCAATTATTTTAAAAACCATTTCAAAATAAATTAAATTACAATTCGCTCAAATACCCTATTTTCGCAATGCTTGTTCTTTGATATCAATCATACTGAGCTTGTCGAAGTATGAACAAGAAGAAAATCCCCGCTTAATAGGGCTATGGGTGTGTTCTTTGAAAACCTTCCGAAAAAAACTTTGTGTAATCTGAGGTTAAAATTCTTAAAAATGACACCTAATAAAAATCAAAAAAGGCATGACAACTATGCCAAATTAACTATCTGCCGACATAACTCACTTATTATCAAACATTTACAAACATATAATTTGTCATCTCAAAAAAAATGAATGTCATCAACCATGACAAATCAACAATCTTTTAGGCAATTACTTTAATATTAATCAAAATCCTTAACTTTGTTATTATACAAATTTAACAAACTTAAAAAACAATATTATGAATATAATTGAAGCAATCATTTTGGGACTTTTGCAAGGATTAAGCGAGTTCATCCCTATAAGTAGCACAGCTCACCTTACCATCGCAGGACAATTATTCGGTCTTATTAATTCCGAACATCCTGAACATTGGACAGCATTTTTAGCAGTAGTTCAACTCGGAACTTTAGCAGCAGTCCTTTTTTATTTCTCGAAAGAAATAAGAACCATACCCATTGACTTCATTAAGGAAAACCTTAGTAAGAATCGTGTAAATTTCAAATCCCAATCTCATAATTCAAAAATGGGCTGGTACATTATCTTAGGTTCTCTGCCGATAGCTACAATCGGACTTGCTCTGAAAGATATGATAGAAGGTAGCATCACAAAGGAAATGTCAGTCATTGCCATAAGTTTAATTGTACTTGCAATTATACTCTTTATTGCAGAAAAAACAGCAAAATTTAAAAAAGGTATTGAAAATGTAACTTGGGTAGATGCACTAATCATCGGTTTTGCTCAATGCCTTGCACTCATACCCGGGTCATCACGTTCTGGTACAACAATCACAGCCGGACTATTCTCAGGTCTGAAAAGAGAAACTGCCGCAAGATTTTCTTTTCTACTAAGTATCCCCGCAATATTCGGTAGTGGTTTACTTGAATTCTATCAAAGTCTAAAATATATTACTACTGATGACCTTATTGCACTAACAATTGCAATTATTGTTTCAGCAATCAGCGGATATTTCTCTATAGCTTTCTTGCTCAAATTTCTAAAAACCAAATCAACTTTGATTTTCGTTATTTACAGAATAATCTTAGGAACTATAATTTTGATATTTCTGACTTGATATATCATTTATAATTTTCCAGAATCTCAATAAAATTCTCAAGCCATTGGTACGGATAAGATGCCTCACCGATTACTGCATCATCAATTTTCAAGTAAACAACAGGTGTGCTTGGTATATCGTATTTTGCATATTCTCCACTCGGTTCTTTCGAACTTTCGTCTAACCCAAAAAGTCTAATCCTGTTATCAGGTATTTTTGCTTTCTCAAAAACCTTATATAACCTTGGAATATTATGCTCGCAATCATCACAAAAAGTCGTTGCAAAAATCACAAAAGTATAGTTCTTATTCGCTAATAATTCCTGAAGTTTTTCAATATCCTTATCATTAGGAAAATAATCAAAAGCTTCGTAAAGCTTCCATCCAGCATTAGCTTTCCAATATTCCCAACTAACTTCACCTGCAATAACATTTTGTTTGCTGGTATTGTTGACTGCTTTACCCGTGCTACAAGAAAAGCTACAAATGGCTAAAATCAATAAAAAACTATATAACAGAACTCTCATCTATATTTTACTCAGCCCAAATTCAAGACCTTCAATAAGCTCATCAACATTTTCAATTCCAACAGATATTCTCACCAGTCCATCAGTAATTTTTGCCTGTTCACGTGCTTCTTTACCCATAGAAGAATGAGTCATAGAAGCAGGATGCTGAATCAAAGACTCAACCCCGCCCAGACTTACTGCTAATTGCCAAATCTGAACATTATTCATCAAAATCCTACCCGCTTCAATGCCACCTTTGAGTTCAAACGAAATCATAGCACCGTCTCCTGACATTTGCTTTTTAGCTATTTCGTATTGTGGATGACTTTTCAAGCCAGGATAACGTACCCAGTCAACCTTGGAATGGTTTTCCAGATACTGTGCTATTTTCAAAGCACTTTTACTCTGATGCTCAATTCGTAATTTTAAAGTCTTTATACCTCTATGAACTAAAAATGAATTAAACGGGTCAATAACTCCACCTATGTGATTCAAAGTTTTTCTGAAAAGCGGATAATCTTCAATATCTTTGACGATAACCATTCCGGCAACAACATCAGCATGTCCATTAAGGAATTTTGTCATACTGTGCATCACATAATCCGCTCCAAATTTAAATGGTTGTTGCATCGCTGGGCTCATAAAAGTATTATCAACTGCCAACTTTGCATCATTATTATGTGCAATTTTAGATATTTCATTCAAATCAGATATCACAAGAGTTGGATTTCCAGGAGTCTCCACGAAAATCAATCTTGTATTACTTTTTACTGCACTTCTTACTGCTTCCAGGTTAGAAGTATCAACAAAAGTCGCCTCAATATTATACCTCGAATGAATTGTAGTAAGCAATGTTGTAGTAGGTCCATATACAGATTCACTACATATAACATGGTCACCTGATTGCAATAAAGTACTGAAAAGCAAATGCGTAGCAGCCATTCCGCTACCACAACCAAGAGCTTTTGCTCCACCTTCCAACACTGCTACTGCATCTTCACAAGCTTCCACTGTTGGATTTCTCATTCTTGTATAAATATAACCATCTTCTACTCCTTTAAAAAGATTGGCACCGTGGTCAACATTTTTAAATTTAAATGTTGATGTTTGATAAATTGGAGTAACAACTGCCCCAAGCTCATCATGTTTTGTTCCTGCATGAACACACTTTGTGTCTAACGAATATTTCTCAATTGATTTCACTTAATCCCCTACATTGTTATGAATTAAAATATAATATATTATTTAAATAATAACTATTAGTTTTTTTATTTAAAATTTCTGTAAATTACAAAAAAATTCAACATATTATTTAATAATATTATTATGGCAAGACTTTTTTTGAATAAAAATTTATTGGTTATTTTTTCAATAACACTTATTAGTATAATGGGTGTTGCTTCATTAACACCTGCATTTCCCGGCATAGCAAAAGCATTTAATATTACTCCAAAAGAAGTTGGGTTACTCATTACGGCTTTTACTCTGCCTGGAGTTTTCCTTACTCCAGTAATGGGTATATTGGCAGACAGATTTGGAAGAAAAAAGGTTTTAGTCCCTTCACTTGTACTTTTTGCAATTGCCGGAACATCTTGTTTTTTTATTCATGATTTTACAACCATGGTCATTTTAAGATTCTTCCAAGGATGCGGAGCCGCTTCTCTTGGTTCTATTAACCTGACTCTTATCGGGGACATCTTCTCAGGCAACGACAGAAATTCAGCTATGGGTTTTAATGCTTCCGTACTGAGTGTTGGTACTGCATCTTATCCAATAATTGGTGGCATACTCGCTTCAATTGCATGGTATTTTCCCTTCATTTTACCTTCTCTTGGGATCTTAGTTGCTTTGTTTGTAATGTTTATTTTGAACAATCCTGAACCTAAAGCTGAACAATCTTTGATGGAGTATTTCATCAAAACCTTTGAAACAATGAAGAATATTAAACTTATAGGATTGTTTTTAATCAGTTTATTGACTTTTATCATTCTTTATGGTCCATACTTAACATATTTACCTTTTATCATTGGAAATTCTTTCCATCAGCCACCCTATATAATTGGAATAATAATGTCCTGTGCTTCATTCGCTTCATTGAGCATATCTTCACAGATGGGAAGATTATCAAAAAGATTTTCAGGAAGAAGTATGATTATAACCTCGACAAGTTTATATTTTCTGTCAATGATATGTATTCCATTCATACAAAATGTTTGGCTTCTAATCCTACCTGCTCTGCTATACGGTTTTGCTCAGGGAACAAATTTACCTTCAATACAATCTATGCTTGCTGGATTAGCTCCAATGAATCAAAGAGCCGCAATTATGTCTGTAAATGGCACGATTTTCCGTCTCGGTCAGACAATAGGTCCATTAATTATCGTTCCGGTTTATAGTATATGGGGAATTCACGGCGCTTACAACTTGGGCGGAATAATGGCAATTTTTATGCTTGCAATTGCTGTTGTGTTTCTCAGGAAAAGGGTTTCTGAGTAGTAGTTAGATGTTAGATGTTAGAAGTCAGACTTTTTAACATTAAATGAGCTAACTATCTAAAAAAAAAAAAACACTTAGGAACACAGAAATAAATTAGGGTTTTGGAAGTTTAAAATATATTTTGTATTTTAAATATAGAAAAAAGCCCTGAACCCAAAGGTTACAGAGCTTGATACGCACGGACATAAAGTCAGAATATAAAGCTAAGAAAACTTTGGGAGATAGACAAAATAATAATTGTTTTCTATAATTTTTAATAAGGTTTTGTATGAAAAAGGTTTTTATACTTTTATTACAAGTTGTATTATTTAGTTCCTTAAATCTGTACTCTACTAGTTTAACAAGGGATAATGTGATTAAAACTTATGACTGTCATATTTTGGGTAATGCTTTGCCGGATTCACTAGTAAAACTTATTTACATTTTGGATACCTCAGTAAGTGATTCTATAATAGTAAGTTACAAATTTGACGGGCACATGTCACCAGCAAGTGGTACTTATTTAGAAATAACTGAACTTAATAAAACAATTTATTTGAATTCAAGCAATACGTTTCTTGATACGCTTGAACTAAAGGTTTGGGGAACTGGTAATTCAATGATTTCAATATTAAGTTCTACAAAACAAGAATATGAAAATAAAGAGAATCAAGATTATAGATTTTTAATAATAACAACAACTACTTCTGATTACTCAGTGATAAACCAAGACTCTATTCATACGGAAAATTTAATTGTTTTAAACGAAAGTCCCTTTTCTTCAACAAGGCATTATTTTCACATAAATGGAAAAGTTGTTTTTAATGATATTAATCAAAACTCTATCTTGAAAGGATTGTACAAATCAAAAGTATTTTGGTTTTTTATTTTTAATAATGATTTTAGTACATTATATAAACCTTATATTGTATCAGGAAACTATGAATCAACGTGCGATATTAATGGTAACTTTGATTTAATATGGCAGGTTGATTATCCTCTTTCTGAAAGAAATAGTTGCAAATTAATTGTATATGTTCAAAAAAGTAATTATGCGTGTAATGATTTGGTAAGTGGTGGTGGAGATTTTATTATAGGTTCTGGTGGTTTTGGAACAAGAACATTTGCTGGTAAGCAATATCTAATTTTGGATATAGATGGTGAGGAAACTTCACACAATTATGATAATTTAGAAATAAAAATAAATTCATTAGATGGTGCTATATTACGAAATTTAGCATTGGGACGAGAATTTCATGAAACTAGATATCAAAATTTATCAGAACCAAGCACGATAGGAGTTATCAGAAAAGATAAATTTGGTCAATCTAATTGGGCTGGTGTATTTCATTCTGAATTTTCAGCAGTCTTTCAATGTACACCAAATTGGATAGAAATAAGAAGCGATTATTGCAATCCTGAGGTAATTTTACACGAGTATGGGCATTATGTGCATTTTCGACTTGCAGGGCTTTCGACAAATAATACCAATTTTTTACGCTATTTAGATTGGGCTAACACTCCTTCTGATTTAAAGGAAGGATGGGCTATGTTCGTTTCATTCGCAAATCGTAGTTACAATAGCAACAAATACGGTGATGACTATACTATACATCGATATCATGGGGACACTGAAAAAGCACCTTTTTGTTATAACGGATTGTATAGATTTTCTAATTTGTCTTATTACAACCAACCAGGTTACTGTAAGTTTGCATGTTATTTGCAGAATGTTTATGATGATTATTCTGAAAATGATTTTATGCATATTGACTATGATGGTAAGAATAATGATGATATTGGTTTAGGGCAATTAGTTTATTCTGTATTAGACGATCACCCTTTTGTATCAACAAGTACTTATCATAATTATTTAAAAAGTGTCACTAATCAAGAAATGTCGAATTCTATAAATGATATCTGGGAGTTTATGAATGATGACGAACATCCGATGAGACCAGCTCAAATAACTTCGTTATCATTATATCAGATTGCTATTGGAGAACCACCTGCACTAGGTTACAAACTAAGTTGGAATTCCATGAGTTATGCTAATTCTTATAATAACCAAGAAACC
>RCNQ01000012.1 GCA_003731675.1 Bacteroidetes/Chlorobi group bacterium ChocPot_Mid | reverse complement strand
ATCATTTGCCTCGGGTGCATTAATCACCATATCATAAGTAATACCAGTCATGTGAGAAATAAATGGAGGAATTGATTGATGCGGATTAACAAGCGATTCGAACTCAGAGATTATCTCACCACCTTTGACTATGACGCAGGCAATATCCGTTATTCGGTTCTTTTTCGAATCAGAACCTGTAGTCTCAACGTCAACAACGACAAAAGGTATATCCCAAATTGAATTCATTTAACTTTATGCCACAATTTAAATCATTACAAAACTAAGTTTTTTTGCTATTCCAGACGTTTTTTAATTATAAACAATTTATTATAAGAAATCATTAACAACAATTAATGAAAAAGAATAAACAATAAACACTCTATAAGTCTTTTAATATAAATAAAAAAAACCACACCCTTTTTCAGATGTGGCTTTCATTTATTCAAATATTTCAATTAATCATTTACAACACGTCTTTCACCCTTTTCGGTCCTGCGGCTAAAACTTCGTCAGGAACTCCGTCAGAGTACTTCTTGAAATTCTCAATGTACAACGATACCAATGCATCGTATCTGTTCCAATACTCTTTTTTGTTACCCCATGCATTTGATGGTTCAAGAACATCTTCAGGAACATTAGGACAGCTCAAAGGTACTTCGAAACCGAACAATTTATCCTTTCGGTATTCTACATTATCCAACTTTCCTTCAAGTGCCGCATTTAGCAGATTACGTGTATGTCTGATGCTGATACGTTTACCTACACCAAACTTACCACCTACCCAACCGGTATTCACTAGCCAGCAACGTGTTTTGTGCTTTTCCATCTTCTTTCTCAGCAAATCTGCATAATAAAACGGATGATGCACCATAAACGGTGCCCCGAAACAAGCACTGAACGCTATTTCCGGCTCTATACCCAAACCAATTTCTGTTCCAGCAATTTTTGAAGTATAACCACTAATGAAATGATACATTGCCCTGTTCATATCCAACCGTGCTATCGGTGGCATTACTCCTTGTGCATCGCATGTCAAAAATATCACATTCTCAGGATGGGCATCAAATTTCAAATCATCTACTGCATTCGGAATAAATGTCAAAGGATAAGAAGCTCTTGTGTTCTCAGTTATTGATTCATCATCTAAATCAATCAACCTTGACTTTTTATCGTAAATCACATTCTCAAGGATTGTCCCAAACTGACGAGTTACGGCAAAAATTTCTGGCTCTGCTTCTGGTGATAGTCTGATTACCTTTGCATAGCATCCATTTTCGAAGTTAAAAATGCCTTCGTCACTCCAACCGTGTTCATCGTCACCAATAAGATTCCTTGCCGGGTCTGCCGAAAGTGTCGTTTTACCTGTTCCACTCAATCCGAAAAACAAAGCTACATCATTTTTCTCTTTACCGACGTTTGCCGAGCAATGCATTGCCATTACTCCTTCAAGCGGTTTTAAGAAATTCATAACTGTAAACATTGTCTTCTTAATTTCACCACCATAACTGGAATTACATACTAAAGCAGTACGCTTTCCAAAATTAATTACCATTGCCGTTTCGCTTCTTGTTCCGTCAATTCTCGGGTCAAGTTTGAACGAAGGCGAAGCTATCAATGTAAATTCAGGTACAAACTTTTTGTATTCATCCATTGATTTCGGACGAATAAACATATTCCTCGCAAACAAACTCTGCCATGCTCTGTCTGTGATAATTCTTATGGGCATTGCATAATTCTTGTCTGCACCTACATAACAATCCTGAACAAAAAGTTCTTCACCTTGCAAAAAAGCAGTCAATCGGTTGTAAATCCCCTGAAATTTTTCTTCTGTTATCGGACGATTGTACTCTCCCCACCAGATTTTATCCTCTGTCGTATGCTCGCTTACTATATATTTATCATTTGCCGCTCTGGCAGTCCATTTGCCCGTGTAAACCAAAAAAGGTCCACCATTGACAACATGCCCTTCTCCCCTGAAAATTGCCTCTTCATACAAAGCTGGTGCAGGAAGATTCCAAAAAACAGTATCCAAATCCTTCAAACCATGATTTTCAAGACCATATTCACTGGCTAAATCCTTCGCATGCTTCATAGCCGGTGTTTCGAATTCTAAATATTTTGTCATACCCAATCCCTCACTAATTTTCTTTGTCCAATATATAATTCATTCGGCGAATTCGGGTCTAAAGCCCATTTGATTCGTTTAATACCCTCTGTGATATCTTTTACTGAACCGCAGGTTGATAAACGGAAATATCCTTCCATTCCGAATTCAATTCCCGGAACAACCGCTACTCTTACCTTTTCAAGTATAAAATCTGCCAACTGCTTTGAATTCATCTTATGCAATTTTGTGTAATATCGGAAATCTGCAAAGCAATAAAATGTTCCGTCTGGTTTCGTGGCATGTACACCATCAAAACCATTCAACTCCTGCATCATAACATTCCTGTTGTTCTCCAAAGTTCTTCTCAGACTTTCAACCGATGATTGAACACCATTGATGGCTCCAACTGCCGCTTTCTGCAATACAACTGATGGTCCTGATGTCTGATGTGCCTGTATATTCGTCATTGGAACAATAAGACGTTTTGCCGCAACAGCCCAGCCAATCCTGTATCCGGTCATTGCATACTGCTTTGATACTCCGTTGATAACAATCAACTTTGAATTTTCTGTCAAATCCTTTGCGTATTTGTAGCAATTAACAGGACGCTTTCCATCAAACAACAAACGATGATAAATATCATCCATAATCAGATAAAATCCTTTCTTCTCGCAATACTCAACTATTTCGGCAATGAATTCTTCCGAATAAAAAGCACCTGTCGGATTGTTCGGACTATTGATTATTATACATTTGGTATATGATGTTACATGGTCCTCAATATCTTTCATTCTCGGATAAAAAGTCCCGTCTTCTGCATATACCGGTACTGGTACAGCTCCGCAAAGTTTAACCATTTCAGTATAACTTACCCAGTATGGTGCAGGAAAAATAACTTCATCCTGCGGATTTAAAATTGTCTGCAAAGCTACCATAATTGCCTGCTTGGCTCCACCGGAAACAATGATGTTCTCTGGTTCTACTTTGCGGTCATAAAACTCTTCAGTATATCTGATTACAGCTTGTTTCATTTCGGGAGTACCATCAGCAGGTGTGTATCGGGTCTCACCCGAATTCAGATTCGCTACTGCGTGAATGATTGCGTCAACTGGTGCCGCGGTCTTTGGTTCACCTCCACCAAGATGGATTATCGGCTCTCCTTTCGCCCTCAGCAGTGCCGCCTTCTCATTCAATTTCAGAGTAGCTGATTCTGCTATTGATTGTGCAATAATACTAATACTCATATTTATTTTCAAACTCCTAAATTTATTAAATTTAAAATATTTATTTCAATTCAATTTACATTAAACTTGCAAAAATAATAAAAATATTGATTTAAAAAATAAAATTTTAAAACTCATACAAAAATATCACTTATCTTTGTATTTTTGCAGTTGGTTTTTTCAATAATTTGAATACAATTGATGTACATAGATTTAATTTTAGCTGTTTGCTTTTTCATATTTTTCCTTAGGATTGCAGTATCTTATATTGGTGCTGTCAAAGAACGAAGAAAAAAAGTCTTCAAAGATTTACCCGAGGTACCTTACTTCCTCTCTGTTGTAGTACCGGGAAGAAATGAAGAAGCAAACTTCAAAGAATGTATTCTTTCTATCGCTCAAAGCAATTATCCCTCCGACCGCTTCGAAATAATTGCAGTAAACGACAGGTCAGAGGATTCCACCGGGCAAATTCTTGATGACCTAAAAAGCCAGATACCAAATTTAAGTGTAATCCACATAGATGACACTACAAAAGTTCCAAATCTGCGTGGTAAACCCGGTGCTTTGCAGGCAGGCATCGAAAGAGCCAAAGGTGAGATAATCGTTATGACTGACGCTGACTGCACTGTCAATCCAAATTGGCTATCCACCCTTGCTAAAACATTTCAAGATGAACAAATTGGTATGTCAGCAGGTTATTCCGCAATTAAAACCAAAACAATTTTCGACAAAATTCAAGCAGTAGAATGGACTTATCTCCATACCCTTGCTACAACAGGTGTTGGCTTCGATATTCCTTTAAGCTGTTACGGAAATAATCTCGCTGTTCGCAAAAAAGACTTCGATGCCATTGGCGGTTACCACAGCGTAAGCTTCTCTGTTACAGAAGACCTTGCTCTTATGCACGCTATACACAAAAGCGGAAAAAAAATTCGCTATCTGACTTTAGAAGAATCAACTATTACTACTCAACCCTGCCCTAACTTCAAAGAATATCTCAAGCAAAAACACAGATGGGTTATCGGAGCTTTGGATTTGGGATGGATTGCATTTGTCTTTGTACTAACTTCATTTTCAATGTGGTTAGGAATAGCAATATCTCTCTTTATCTGCCATCCATGGTGGCTTTTAGCTTTTATTTTGTTGCGTTTTGCAGGTGATTCACTCATCACAATTCCCAGTGCAAGAATATTAAAACAAAACAAAATAATCAAATGGACCATTCCTGCCATTTTCTTTTTTATTTTTATGGAATTAGTCGCTCCCTTCCTTTTATTAAAAAAAGATGTAAAATGGAAAGGTCAGACTTTCTGAAGCCAATTATCTTGACATAAATTTATTTTGAATTCGAAGAGTTCAGCTTTCTGTTTTTGCGGTAAGAAGCAATATTTCGCTGATGCTCTCTGAAGTTAGTTGCAAAACTGTGAAGCATCGAGCCATCACCTTTGGCTACAAAAAACAAGTAATTGTGCTGTTCAGGTTTCAATGCCGCTTCAATCGAACTTTCACTCGGCGAATTTATTGGACCCGGTGGCAAACCGGCAAAAAGGTAAGTATTGTATGGATTTCTTAATTTCAAATCGCTGTATTTTATTTTTTTGTTGCCACCTACTATATAAGCAATTGTCGGGTCTGCCTGAAGTAGCATCTTCTTTTCCAAACGATTGTGATAAACTCCGCTGACTCTTGCCCTTTCCTTAGCAACAGGCGATTCTGCTTCGATAATCGAAGCCAGAGTTAATATCTGATGCTTGCTTAATTTACTGTGCTTCATTAAGGGTTCGAACTTCCTTTCCCATAATCTTTCCTGCTCCGAAAGCAACCTTTTTACTACTGTCTTCACATCTGCATCACAAAAAAATGTAAACGTATTGGGCATCAAATAACCCTCTGCTGTTTTACCCTGTATTTTGAATTTCTGCAAAACCTCTGGTGAATTGACATATTCAAGAAATGTATCTTGGGGTATGCCGAGTTTTTTCCAAGTTATCTCTGCAAAATTTTTCAAAGTAATTCCCTCAGGATAGGTTACCTTAACTGTATAAAGATTTTTCCCGGTTAAAATAGATTGTATTATCTCGTTATTATCCATCTGAGATGTAAATTTATATGTACCGGCAATAATATTCCGATTGTCCAGCGTCGAATATATTCTCAAATAAATATCAAAAAGCCATGATGGTTGTAAAACACCCTCTTTATTTAAAATATCTAAACAAGATGACATTGAATTGCCCTGAGGTATGGTAATAATTAATTTATCTTTTTTGACATCAAAATCAGATAAACGGCTACTTATATACAAATAAAAAAATGCCGTAGTAATAGCTGAAATCAATACCAGCACTGCAATTACCTTGATTATTTTACTCATAATTACAATAACTATATTACTGAGTAGTCAT
Organism: Bacteroidetes/Chlorobi group bacterium ChocPot_Mid; assembly: GCA_003731675.1. Taxonomy (GTDB): domain Bacteria; phylum Bacteroidota; class Ignavibacteria; order Kapaibacteriales; family UBA2268; genus ChocPot-Mid. The sequence goes on along the minus strand of RCNQ01000012.1, from coordinate 6,134 downwards.
ATAGTTTAAATTAATTTTAAAATATTTAAATAATGTAATTTAACTAAAATTTTTGTCAGGAGGAAACAATGGGAATAAAAATAACATTCCCCGGAAATTTAAAAGTAAATGCCGAAATTAATGGCAAGGTAATACCCACAGACCAGGAAATAAATGCCGGTGGTGATGGTACCGCACCTGCCCCATTCGAATATTTTTTATCGTCGCTTGGCACCTGTGCAGGTATTTACGTACTAAGCTTTTGTAAAACAAGAGGTATCAACACCGATGGTATTGAAATTGACCAGCGTATTGAATATGACCCCATCAAACAAAGAATTGGCAGGGTTGTGCTCGACATTCAGTTACCAGCTGACTTCCCCGAAAAATACAAAGAAGCTGTTATAAGAGCCGCAGACCAATGCGCTGTTAAAAAATACTTGCTCGAACCTTTTGATGTTAAAACTGTTACTTCAACTTTACAAAATTAGAACACAAAATAAACCTCGAAATAAAAAAAGCCCGACAGCAATGTCGGGTTTTTTTTGCTCACCACACAAATTTATATTATTGAATTTTTTCTCTTCAAAACAAAGAATACTCTTTGAATATTTAATATTTTTATATAGTTTAACATTTAATTCTGGTAACAAGACCATAAAATTATTTAATATATTAATGAATGAAAAAAAAATCCGTAAAAAATAATTACAATGAACTCAAACCGGTAACAAAAAAACCCATAATACCGGGAGTTGTTGTTCTCACAGTAATAGTTATTGGTACAGTTGGTTATTGGTGGCTGTGGAGAGATACCAACGCAAGCATAATTGATGCTTTATATATGACTTGGATTACTATCGCCACAATTGGGTATATGGAAGTACATCCACTGGATAATACGGGACATATATTTACAATCCTGATTAGCTTGGCGGGTATCAGTAGCTTATTTTATATATTAAGTATTTTTATGGAAAACCTTTTTATCTTACAATTGCACAACTATCGGAGAAAGAAAAAGAAAATGAAAGAAATTGAAAAATGCGAAAACCATATAATTATTATCGGATACGGCAGAGTTGGACAATTAGCCGCTAAAGTTTTGCTCGATATCGGTGAAAAATTCGTTGTGGTTGACGATGATTTCGTTGAGGAAGATATCGTGCATCTGAAACATAATCTTTTGAGAGTTACGGGAAACGCCACTGAGGACTCTGTCTTGATAAAAGCAGGTATCAAAAAAGCAAGAGGTCTTATCGTTGCCACCGGAAATTCTGCGACTACTGTCTTTGTTGTTTTGAGTGCAAAAGTTCTTAATCCCGATATCTTTATTGTTGCCCGTGCAGACGAAGATAGCGACAAAGAGAAGTTAAAAAGAGCTGGTGCTAACAGAGTTGTTAATCCTTACTCAATCGGCGGGCAGAGAATGGCTAACCTGATGATTAACCAACATATTGTTGACTTCCTCGAAACAAGCTTTGGTGTCGGCTCAGGTCATTTAAAAATCGAAAATATGCAATTGCCTGAGAAATGCAAATGGGCTGACAAAACTTTCCGCGAAATTGATTTAAGACAGCAGTTCGGTGTTTCTATTCTTGCTGTTGTCCGCAATGGTAAACCAATTACTAATCCCGGTGGAAATTTCAAAATCAAAGATGGTGACCAGTTCATTATTATGGGTTCAGAAGATGAATTGAAGAAAGTCGAAAAAGAAATATTTTCTAATTAAAATCACACTAAACCGACAAGCTCAGAAGACGTCCTCAGACGGGTTCATCCATCGAATTTACCTGTATATTTATTTTGTTTTTATTGTGCTACCAGATAATTTCTATTGGCTGATAGAAGAATTTTCCTTATATTTCTATTTGTCATCAATTGACTGTTGAAAATGAAATGAAAAATAATCTGATTGAAGATATAAAAAAGAACAAGGGTATGCAGGATATAATTATCATTGCAATAATTGCAATGATACTTATTTCCATTGCATCATCGTCAGGTTATTATCTTTCATATATTGCAAAGAATTTTATTCATGATTATCGCGGTCTGGTCGAGTGGCTGATAATTCTTGTAATAATTTCCGTTTCCTTAATAATTTTTTCTGTCAGACGGTGGTTCGAACTTCGCGAAGAAGTCTCCAGACGAAAAGATATGGAACGCCGTATGTTCAAAAGCCGTGCAGAACTTCAAGCCGTATTAGATGGAGTACCTGATATGATTATGCAGGTTGATAGAAATCTGAAAATCCTTTGGGCAAACAAAGCCGTCCTTCAAAAAGACGCCAGCGCAATAGGCAAGACATGCAAAGAAGCTTTCTCGATTATTGGTGAATCTGTAATTGAGACTTACAGCAAATGGGCTATGGTAACCGGAATCATCGAAAAAGGTGTCAAATATCAACCTACCATGCTCAACGACGACACAGGCAGGTATTGGGAAGGTATCGGTATTCCATTGAAAGCTAAGGATGGTAGCATATACGGTGCAATCGCAATAGGGCGAGATGTTACCGAAAGAATGAGAATGGAGCATACCTCCAATCTACTCGCTTCAATTATGGAATCCACTGATGATGCTATTTATGGTATGACTTTCGACACGACTGTGCTTAGCTGGAATCTTGGAGCTGAAAATATTTACGGATATTTGCCCGAGGAAATAATTGGAAGGCAGGCAGATAAAACTATCTTGCCAAACGACAGAAAACAATTCCTCGATATGATTGAAAAAGTCATCCGAAGTCAGGAAATTGAACGCTTTGAGTTTACAAGAATCCGAAAAGACGGTCAAAAGATTTTCGTTTCTGTCACTCTTTGCCCCTTTGTTGATGCAACTGGCAGAAAAATCGGTGTCTCGGCTATTGACAGAGACGTCACCCAAAGAAGACTCGCTGAACAAGCCCTCAAAGAAAGTGAAGCAAGATACAGAGAACTGTTCGCAAACATGAGTAGCGGTGTTGTTGTCTATGAAGCAATCGAAGGAGGAAGAGATTTCATCTTCAAAGATATGAATCATGGTGCAGAAAAAATTGAAGGCGTCAATAAAGAAGATTTGATTGGAAAACGCTGTAGCCAAATCTTCAAAAGAGTAAACATAAGCGAAGCTCTTGATGTCTTAAAAGGAGTTTATAATTCAGGTATCTCTTCCCAAAATTTGTTAACCATTAAAACAGACGACGGCAAAGTTATCAGCTGGAGAGACAATCGTCTCTATAAGTTACCAAGTGGCGAAATAGTCGCCATTTACGATGACATTACGGAAAGAGTAATGGCTGAAGAAGCCCTCAGAAGCAGTGAAGCAAAATTCAGAACACTTGTTAGTACTGCACCTGATGGCATTGTTCTTATTGATGTCTTGGGTAACATAGTTGAAGTTAATTTGGCATTTGGTGATATCTTCGGCTACGAAAGAGAAGAAATATTAGGCAGAAACTTTGCAGAGTTTTTCTTTGAAGGTATCAGCCATGAACAGGCACTTGAAATATTAGGAATCGAAGATTCAATTTCAGAAAAAGATTCTGTTAACCAAGTAAATATTCATCAAAGGGAAATCAAAGGAAAGGCAAAAAGCGGTGATTTTATTTTTCTGGAACTTTCGATAGCACGATTGCGTGATGAATCAGGCAAACTGACCGGTATGATAGCCATCATCAGAGATATCAGCATAAGAAAACAATACGAGAATGAACTCCAAAGCTCAAGAGAACAAATGAGAAACCTCGCAATCGGCTTGCAAACCGCTCGTGAAGAAGAACGTAAAAATATTGCATTTGAAATACACGACGAACTGGGATATGCACTGACCGCCTTGAAGCTTGACCTGGCTTGGCTGATGAAAAAAACTAATGCTAAAGATACCACAATTGTGAATAAGTCGAAAACTATGGCAGAATTGATTGACACAACAATCAATAAAGTAAGAACAATTTCGACACAGCTCAGACCGTCTATATTAGACCATTTTGGTTTGATTGCCGCTATTGAATGGCAGGCAAATGAATTTCAAAAAAGAACAGGTATCAGATGCAAGGTTAATCTTGAACAAGTGGATATGCAGTTCAAAGACCCGTTCAGTACTGCAATATTCAGAATATTTCAGGAGACATTGACAAATATTGCAAGACATGCAAAGGCATCAAGGGTTGATGTTAGCTTATTAAGATTAGACAAGGTGCATGATAACGGTTCAAAGGAAGGGTATTTGGAATTGAGAGTGAGCGATAACGGTGTTGGCTTGCCAAAAGGTGAACTTGTTAACCCTAAGTCATTGGGTTTGATAGGAATAAGAGAAAGAGCCAATTCAATCGGTGCTAACGTAGAGTTTATTAGTGCAACTAATAACGTTTCTGAAAATGAAGGATTTGAAGGCACAACAGTTGTTTTGACAATACCAATTAAAGAAATAGTAAGGGATGAGTTATGATTAGAATTATAATTGCAGACGACCATGCAGTCGTAAGGAAGGGTTTGAAACAGATATTCGATGAGACGCTTGATTTGGTTGTAACCGATGAAGCGAATTCGGGAATTGAACTGTTAGAAAAAATCAAGAAGAATGATTATGATGTTGTGATTTTGGATATTTCTATGCCCGGAAAAGATGGGCTTGATACACTGAAAGAGCTAAAAGGTATTAAACCAGATTTACCTGTTTTAATTTTTACAATTTATCCCGAAGAACAATATGCTGTTAGGGTACTTAAAGCCGGTGCGTCGGGATATATCAATAAAGAGAGCGAACCGGAATTGCTTATCGAAGCTATCAGAAAAGTTTCCCACGGCAGAAAGTATATATCTCCATATTTGGCAGAGTTACTTGCATCAAATCTGGATACAGGCGAAGCTCCTTTGCACGAACAGCTATCTGACAGAGAATATCAGGTTATGTGTATGATTGCTTCCGGTAAAACTGCAACAGACATTGCTAAAGAACTCTCTTTAAGTATAAATACTATCTCAACATACAGAATCAGAATTCTTGAGAAAATGGGAATGAAAAATAATGCTGAAATTACTCATTATGCTTTGAAAAATCGGTTGGTTGAATAAATTTTTTGTGTATTTGAAACTTTTTTGTGGTTTTTGTGTCTATACAATTTAGTAAATAGTTATTAATGTTTAATTTATTGGTGTATATATGAAAAAGATTGTTTTAATAATATGTTTCCTGATTGGAGGTTTTCTGCTGAGCAATGCAAAGCCAAAAATGGTATTTGAATGTGGGAAGCTTTATGATTGGGGTACAGTTAGATTGAAAGATTCACCACTGAAAGCCGAGATTAAAATTTATAACCAAGGTGAGGATACTCTTGAGATAAAAAAAGTGAAACCAATGTGTGGTTGCACAACAGCACCATTAAGCAAAAGGATATTGTCGCCTGGCGATAGTGCAGTTTTGAAAGTAACTTTAAATATTGAACAGTATGAAGGCGTTGTTGCCAAACGGATTAATTTCACAACTAATGAAACTGAATCCGAAAAATATCTGGAAATTAAAGCAAATGTTTATCAGCCGATAAAACTTTTCCCAAGCAGGTACCTGAACTTCAGCAGAATGTTCTTGAATACCGAATCAATAACAAAATTAGTGATAAATAATATTTCAAGTCACGATATAAAAGTAACAAATCTGATAGTAAAACCAGAAATTCTGAAACTTAATCTCAAAGTTGGCGATATTATACCGAAAGACAGCGATTTTGTTTTGGAAGCAAAAGTAATACCTGTCGAATTAGGTCAATTTAATTGTCGGGTCGAACTTGGCTTTAATGACCCTGATATGCCAAATGTTATAATTTCCGGCTGGGGAAAAGTTGACCCTGAATCTGAGAAAAATGTTGATTATTCGAAAGATACTGATACTACAGCCACCAAAGAAGTTCAGGAATCTAAGCAGGGTAGCCCTGCAACAGTAATACCCGGTAGTGAACGCCTAAAATTGCCAAAAGGGACAGAACTAAAACTGGAAGAAACTCCAAAATTACCCGTTGAACCTTTAGTCCCTGACAAAGAAGTTAAAACAGAAACTCCCGAAAATAAAGTTCCTGTTCAAAGTGAACCTGTTCAAAAAATTGAGCTTGGCAAACCAGTCGAAATGCTTCCACCTGTTGAAGAAACAAAAAAGGATAAGAAGAAAAAATAACTGCA